>DLYT01000012.1:0-20819 GCA_003447595.1 Porphyromonadaceae bacterium | reverse complement strand
CCCAGTTCGGGTAGGATCATCACCTTGATATATTTATTCTCAATGAAAATGGCTTTATACGGTTGAAGCTCTGGCGTGTCTTCAATCTTTTCAATAACGGGGTAGGGGTATACTACACCGCTGCTGCCTTGGTATACTCTTTTTTCGAGAAACATTGGCAATATCTCAGGTTTGTCGGTTTTATAAGTAAGGATTTCTACAACCTCCTCATGTATGCTAACTTGATTGTTCATGGTATTATTTTATATGTGTTTATTCTAAATGCAAAATAAGCTTTATAAAGACTGGTGTGAAATAGACTTTTTAAGTATACAGATGGATAATCTTATTTTTTGAAGTAAAATAGTGTATATTTATATCTCAAAATCAGCGATAACCTAAGTGTATGAATGTTGTAGATAATAAAAGCAGTGGTTTTGTAGGAGAACGCTCGATCGTACTACCTCAAGAAACTATATCTGAATTGGAAAAGCATCCGGTTTCATCGGTCCTTTTTATTACAGACATAGGTTATTATCCTGTAGCCAAGCAGCACTATCGCAATAGAATTGAACCCATACAAGAATATGTATTCATTTATTGTGTAGAGGGGAATGGGTGGTTTGAAATAGAAGGAAAACGCCACAAAGTAGAGCGAGACAATTACTTTATACTACCGGCAGGTATCAGTCATTCTTATGGGAGTAGTGAAGATAATCCATGGTCTATTTACTGGATCCATTTTAGAGGGAAGCTTGCCTCTCATTATGCAAAAGGACAGGCTGTTCCTACACCAATAAAACCCGGAGTATATTCGCGCATACAAGGACGTATTAGTTTATTTGAAGAGATTTTCAATTTATTACGTCCGGCTCAAAACCGAGACAACCTTTATTATTCGACTTGTGTATTCTTTAATTTCTTGGGTTCTCTTAAATACTTGCCTAGTTACCGTAGTCTGGTTGGGAATAATACAGGAGAACAATCAATCACAGCAGCTGCAATACATTATATGAATGAAAATATAGAGCGACATATTACACTTGAAGATATCGCCGATCATGTGGGATACTCGACATCGTATTTCTCATCTGTATTCACAAAAGAACAAGGTTGTTCGCCAGTGAAATACTTAAATAAGATAAGAGTTGATGAAGCATGTAAGTTGCTAGAGGATCCGACAATGCAAATCAATCAGATATGCTTTAAAATCGGAATTACCGATAGCTTCTATTTTTCGCGAATGTTTAAAAAAGCTATGGGAGTATCACCGATGCAGTATCGTGATAAAATAAGAAATCGACAATCAGTATAACCTAGTTGTCGATTTCTTATTTCCTTATATATACAAACCTACAATTGCAGTTTTTCGAGTAAGGCAAGAATAGCTTCTCCAACACCTTTTGCAGATTGAGGGTTCTGACCAGTGACTAAACGTCCATCTACTTGGATGTTTTCTGCCCAATTTTCTGCGATATGATAATGAGCGCCTCTAAACATCAATTCGCATTGAAGTAAGAATGGGACATCATTACATCGCTTAATTTCACGCTCCTCGCTGTCGCTAAATCCCGTTACATGTCTACCATGAATCAAGTATTCGCCATCGCTAAGTCGGATATTCAATAACCCCGAAGGGCCATGGCATACAGCGGCAACAATACCTCCCTTTTCATAAATATGAGCTGCAATTCGTGCTATTTCCTTATTGTCTGGGAAATCATATACAGCGCCGTGACCACCTACATAGAGGATTGCACTGTATTTATTCGGAATTACTTCTCCCGGCTTCAATGTGGTTTTTAGTTTGTCTGCAATCACGGGGTCATTCATAAACTCATAGTTTACGGGATCATTCATGTCTGTTCCTGTAACAGGAGCCTCTCCTCCTTTAGGGCTTACAAAATCAACAATATATCCCATTTGAGATAGAACTTTCCAGGGATGTGCAGCTTCACTCATCCACCAGCCTGTTTTCTCTCCTGTATTTCCAAACTCCGAATGAGAGGATAAAACAAATAAAACTCTTTTTTTCATGACAGATAATATTCGTAATAGACTAGATTATATTTCTTATAACATCTTTTTTATCTTTCTAGTTTTTAATGTCTCGTTAAATAGAAATATTGTGACGTTAAATTTTAAAGGATTTATCCCAGTCAGTGTTTTTGAGATGCACAAATAATATGATATATCTTAGATAAATATGCGTTTAGTGAAAAATTTTAAGGTAGTATATATCTTGTTTTTTTCGGTAAATGTTGTGGTGTAAATAATATGATCATTTTCAATTTGCTGTATATTAGTTTAGTATATTCCTTGTAGTTGTTCCGGCTATTTTAAAATCAATTTATTTTAGGGTGTGCAATAGAAAATAAGCTTAATGTTAAAATTGTAAATTGTTTACGTGTTGGCTATATTTGTTTTATTCACATAGTACTAAATCTTTGCAAGAGTAAAAATGATATTATCTAATTTGTTAATAAAAGATCAAGACTTCAAATCAAAACCAACTATTCTAATTGAGGCTTTTAAGTGTCGATCTCAAGGAATAGCTTATATGGAACAAAAAGCAGCAATCTTATTCAGTCACCGAGATCAAAAGATCCATTATTATAACTATGATCCTGATTTGCATGTTGTTTTTGGTTCTAAAGCTGAAGAAATGAATGATATAACATCTTTTTTCTCAGAAGAAGATGTGCATATAATCAATCAATATATAAAGGTCATTAATTCGTATATGTTGGAACGAACAGAAAAGAAAGATAGATTGATCTGTTTCTCAATTGTTGGGAGTATTTCAATGGTGAGCTTTGATAATGGATACGTTGTGAAAATCTATCCACAGATTTATGATCGTAATGGTTGTCTAATTTCTACTCTTTGTTTTATTGAAAGAACGAATTATATAGGAAAGCCTATTTTACTTCTTGATAAAGTGATTGAAAATAAAACCTATATTTATTCTAGAATTTATAGACGGTTTGTCAAGGAGAATAAACAAGATTTGACCTCTGATGATATTAATATTCTACGATTTTCAGGAGAAGGTAAAAAAGAACAAGAGATAGCAATAGAGCTGGGAGTTACATTGGCTAATTTAAAACGACAAAAAGTAGCATTAATGGATAAGATTCAAGTGAAAACATTAGCAGAAGCTATTTATTATGCATATAAGAAAGGTCTTATCTAGAGATTATTAAGAAATGGAACATGTGAAAAAATATTTTAGACATTATCTAGAAGAAATTAAGGAGTGCGATGGCGATAAGCAAACCAGACTGCATTATATGATGGAGATCCTACATGGAAGTATGATCGTTGGAAAAGTCTTTAATTCACCGATGCATATAACCGGATTTAATGATTATAATCTCTATTATATGTCACCTTCATATATGGAGTTATCTGGATATACAGAAGCCGATGTTTATGCTGAGGGTTTTTCTTTTTTGCATCAAATTATTTATCCTCAAGATTTAGAGGTTATTAATGAGCTAAAGGTTAGTTTAGCGTCAAATAAGCTTTCATCATTGTATGAAGAAAAATTAAGTGACTATACAGTTCATTTTAATTACCGGATTTATCATAAAGATGGATCATTAATCCATTTAGATTGTAAAATGATTCCGATAGGTTTTATCAAAGATAAACCTAATTTTTTTCTGAGCTATATTCGAAAATCAGAAGATAAATTTAAACGAAAGTTTGAAATTCATTTCTTTACAAAACAAAAGTGTTACGTTTATGATGAATATACAAATAAGCTTGTGCTTCAAGAACGAAAAAGGCTCAAAGATATAGAGTTGCATATCTTGGATCTTATAAGTAAAGGAGCCAGAGAAAATACAATCGTAAAGCAAACCGGCTTAGATATTAATATGATTAAATACCATAAGAAGAATATAATGAAGAAGCTATCAGTTCAAAATATGAATGAGGCTCTTTATTATGCTTTGAAAAATAATATCTTGTAAAGAAGTAAGGCCGATTAGTTTTCTTATATATCTTTGCTTTCTTTTTTATGATTATAAATCGTTAAATCTTTAATAATAAAACATGAATAACTCAAAGAGCAAACTTGGATTGATGGTCATAATCTTGTTTGCAAGTGCTTTTACACAAATTATTTCAGCTCAAACTATTTTAGATGCATTGGGCAAAGGGAAAATTAAGGATAAGGTACAAGGTGTACTTGAGAATGTAGCGGGCAATTACGTTAAGTTTAATATTGCAGGTGAATGGATTTATAAAGGAGCCACCGTTGATCTAAAATCAACCAATCAATTAGCAAATATAGGGTCTAATGTCTTGGAAAATACGATCGACGGTAAAATAAATGAGCAATTAAATAAGATTGGAATAAAGCCGGACATGATGCGTATTACATTCAAATCCGATTCTTCCTTTTTAGTAAAAACAGAAGCAAAAGAATTTACAGGGCACTATAGTTATAATAAGGATAATCAAGAATTAATACTTAAGACAGATCGTTCTGTACCTATCAAAATTAATGTAGAAGTATTAGCGACTAATATCAACTTCTATTTTCATGCAGATGGATTACTTACTTTTATCAAGAAAATTACCAATAATATTCAGTCCGAATCAATTCAAGGAGTAAGCAAACTTCTTAGTAATTATGAGAATATGCGAATTGGATTTAAATTTGTTGCAGCAGATGGGCGTAATCTTCAGGATATAATTGGCAAATAAATTTATATTCTAAGTTTTAAAACTTAAGAGCCATATACATCAAACGTTTTGTCTTAAATATTTGATGTGTATGGCTCTTATCTATTATTGATTTTTGAGTATTGTTTATTCCTACAATACCTTATTTAAGGTTGCATATTTCCGTAATAGCATCCACATGTAGATCAATAATTGCTTTTTTTCCTGCATCTGAAAGTAAAAAAAGACAGTCCTTTTCATTATCCATAAAAAGATTTTCAGTAAGAATAGCAGGACATTTAGTATGTACAAGTATCGCAAATCGAGCTTCTTTATTTAAATGCTCAACGGAGTTACCTTTTCTTATTTTAAAATCCGATAGTTTTATCATAGCATGTTTGTAGAAGATATCTGCATATTCATCGGCCTTCGTTTCACCTTCTGAAGTGTAAGCTTCCCATCCTGTTCCAGTGTTTGGTTTTACACTTGCATTGCAGTGAATAGAAATGAGAAGAACATTTTGTTTACCAACTTGCTCACAAATTTCATTCACACGCTTTACTCTTTGTGCCAGAGATATATCATCATCTTCGGTTACAACTAAGGTTGCAAGGATTCCTTTTTCTTGGAGCTGAGAAACAACTTTTTTTCCGATTTCTCGATTGTAAGCCCACTCAAAAAGCTGTAATCCTGTTTTCCAGATAGGCGAGCGTTTACCAGGCGTATTTTTACCATGTCCGCAATCAATTAGAATCTTTTTCATCGTTGCATGAATGAGTGATTATATCAAATAACAAAGTTAAAAGGTAAGACGTTCAGTTGTTTATGTTTCTTTTGAGTTTGTAATAATGAGCTTCTTTAGGTCTATCAAATTATGAATATTAAAACAATAAACATTAAGGGAGTTTTTCTACTCAAATATTGGCAAACTAAGGATCTTATACAATTGTTATAAGATAGATCTTTCAATCCTTAATATCTTTTGTGTTGTAATGAGATCACAAAAGATTTCTTCATTGAGAGATGTATAGAGTTTCATTTTAAAAATTAAGCAAATACTAAGATGGCACAAGAATTGAGTAAAGATCCTGTTTTTGATGGAGTAGGTTATGAACCGTCTCTGTATTCACGTTCTATGTTTGTTCCTCTCAAAACCGACTATGATTTTTCTGTCTATCCAAATGCGAATAAGGATAAAAAGAAGAAAATACTAGTGGTATGCACCGAAGAAAAATATCTGACAATGGCTAATGGAAAGAAGTTCTCTACAGGAAATCATCCGGTGGAAACCTTTGTTCCGATTCTTCACTTCGAGGCTGCTGGTTTTGACGCAGAGATTTATACCCCAACCGGAAAAGAAGTGCAGCTTGAAATGTGGGCTATGCCAACAGAAGATGAGGCTGTGAAAAGTATTATAGCTAAATATAAACCGCAATTGACTCAACCTAGAAGTTTGCATGATTTTGTGGAGAATAAGATGAAATCAGACAACGAATATATTGCTGTTTTTATTCCTGGCGGACATGGTGCATTAATTGGGTTGCCTATGAATGAAGATTTAAAGCAAGTCATAAATTGGGTATTGAATGAAGATAAATTTATGATGGCTCTTTGTCATGGTCCGGCAGCCTTATTAGCCGGAGCTTTGAACACTTTACCCGAAAATTATCCATATAAAGGGTATAAGATGAAATCATTTCCAGATGTAATTGATACACAATTACCATCTATTGGATATGTTCCCGGAGATTTGCCTTGGTATTATGGGGCTAAATTAAAAGCTTTGGGTATGGATATTCTAAATAATGATATTACGGGTGCATGTTATACTGATCGCAAACTATTGTCGGGTGATAGTCCGTTAGCTGCGAATGCTTTTGGTAAGATGTGCGCGGAAACGTTATTGGTATAAAATGAATAAAGAAGCGAGAGTATCGATGACAATTCGATACTCTCGCTTTCTATTTTTATCGTAGAAAAGTATTTAATTTTAGTGTCACCTTTTTAAGCGATACTTACTAGCTTTATTTCAAAGATAAGTGTTGAAAATCCTTTGATATTACCTTCGGGACGATTACCATAGCCTTTGGTATATGGAATAAATACTTCCCAAGTTGAGCCAACAGGCATGATTCTCAAAATCTCTTGCCATCCTTCGATTACTTCGTGTACTCGGAATAGAGCAGGAAGAGTGTCGTTAAGGTTGGAGTCAAATTCTTTACCATCGATAAAATATCCTTTATAATAGACCTGTACAAGTGAAGTTGCACCAGGTATTTTGCCTTCACCTTTCTCTAGTATTCGATATTGTACACCACTCGTTAATTGGATTACACCTTCTTTGGTTTTATTCTCTTCCAAAAAACGCAAGTTACTTTCTTTATATGTGTTGCCTTTATTTTTTCTGCTCATAAATACGTGAATCGTTGTAGTTTCTGTTTATATTATAGTTTGATTTCAATACCTACAGGGCAGTGATCTGAACCGTCAATATCAGGATAGATAAATGCCTCTTTTACGAATTGCTGAAAGTTCTCAGACACTAAGAAATAGTCAATACGCCAGCCGATATTTTTAGCACGGGCTCCGCCTCGATAACTCCACCAGCTATACATGTCTGTCTTATCAGGATAAAGTGCTCTAAATGTATCAATGAAACCACCTTGGGTATATCGATCCATTCCGTCTATTTCTTCTTGCATAAATCCGGCCGTTTTGTTGTAATTGGCTTTTGGTCTGGCAATGTCAATTGGCTTATGTGCAACATTCATATCACCGCAAACAATTACGGGTTTGGTTTTCTCGAGGTTCTTGAGAAATTCAAAGAATGCTTTGTCCCACGTTTGGCGATAGTCAAGTCGGAGCAGTTCACTACCTGAGTTTGGAACATAAACATTAACCAAATAAAAATCGGAGAATTCAGCAGTGATAACGCGACCTTCTTTATCATGTTCATCAATTCCAATTCCGAATGAAATATTTAACGCAGGAGTTTTAGAAAGAATAGCTGTGCCAGAATAGCCTTTACGTTCTGCAGAGTGCGAATACACGTGAAACCCTTCAAGAGAAGATAGAGTCTCCGCTACTTGATCGTCTTGTGCTTTAGTTTCTTGTAGGCATAAAATATCGCATTGAAGCGATTGTAAATGATCAAAGAAAGATTTCTTGGCAATGGCACGAATACCATTTACATTCCATGAAATTAATTTCATACTAATCCGTTTTTCTGTTTATACAGTGAAGATAGTGAAAGATTTCTGACGATTTATTTTTTGAATAGAATAACGGCCTTATCGAAGACCTTGTTATTGTTGCTTAACAAAAATCAGCTTTTCAGTGTCGTAACCACGCTTTTGGGCTTTGTCGAGTATTTGTTTCAAAGTTACTTCAGGCAATACTGGGGTACGCGATAAAATCCATAAGTAATTATCGCTTGATGAACCTATCAATGCATACGAATAGTCCTCTGCTAGTTCTAGAATGTAATAGTCTGAATAAAACCAGAGAAAGAATGAAACTTTAAGTTTACCGGGTTCATTCATATCTGGAACTTTGGCTTTGCCTACAGCTGATTTTAAAGAGCCGTTTAATGTGTGTTTATATCCCTCATTTACGACTCTGATTCGGTTGTTAGGAAGAAGAGAATAGGTGGCTGTTACTCCAACAAGATCACGTTCAAAACTATGATCATATCGGGCAATTTCATACCATTTTCCCATGTATTTTTCTAAATCAACTTTTTTAACGGTTGTTTTATCAATGTTTTGAGCTTGAGTACCTCCAATGGCTACCAAAGAGAGGATTAAAATGCTAAATGATACTAGAATGTTCATATAAATATATTCTTGGTTTTTAGTATAACAAAAAAGTAATATTCTATTCTAACCTAGAGGTCTAATTTTGGGACTATTTTTTAGAAAAATAAAAGGCGGGGTGTCTTGAAACACCCCGCCTTTTATTCAGTATAGCAATAACGCAAAACGTTGTTATATGTTTATTCAAAATAAGTCATGATATAATCTTTGCGATTTGGGCGTTTGTTGTCTCGTCCAATAAAACACATCCTTGTATATCGCTCTACAACGCCTAACATTGCTAAGGCATCATTCATGTCATGAGCTATCAGCATCCAATGATTTCCTTCTTGGATACGCCAACCGGCAGCATCAATATCATGAGCAACGACATTATTCGGATTGTATGGAATGCAATCTGTTTTTGTAAGAGGTGTTGCAGGTAAACCGCTATTTCCTGTCCAATATTCAAAAATATAATCACTTCTGTTTGGACGAGGATTATCTCTTCCTACGAAACAGTGTGCAGTATGACGACGGGCTACTATTAGTCCATTTCTTGCATCTTCTCTATTATCGAATAATTTCATCCGAGAAACGCCATCTGTTAGTAACCAGCCTCTTATGCCATCATCAACAATACGAAGCATTGCAGGATTATATGGTAAACAGTCAATGGTATAAACATTATAGATATCTTGAGGTAGATACATTCGATCATCTATACCACATTGTCCATATTTTATTTTGAAAGAGCCATCGGGATGTGTAGCAGATGCTCCCCAGCTATTTCTACAAATCCAGCATTGTTCGGTATCATCAAAACCAATAACACTGACGGCATGTCCGCCTCTGAAAGCGCCAGTAACATAAGAGTATACACCATTTCCTCGATTCCAATATACATCAAAGTCTTCATATACAGAGAAATCAGCTACAAGAGGACCATCTTCTACAAGCCATTTTTTCATTTGAGCAGTACTCGTTGTAGAGTCGTAGCCTTTAATTTTATAGGTAAGGAATGTTCCATTCGGGATATCTGCTGTTTGGTTTACAGGACGATAAGGATATTCAACTTCTCTGCAGACCCCTTCTTTGACACATGCATCCAAACCTACCGGAACCCACCAACCAACGTTTGGATCTCCCACATTACATTGTCTATTGGCAGGAAAGAATAGACTAGCTTCAGAAAGATCAATAGAAACTTCAGGTAGATTGTCTTCAATACGAAGGTGTGCCTCTAAAGCAGATACGATTGCAAATGAAACACATGATCCGCATCCTCCTTGATTTCTCGGAGGTGAAGTATAATTCTTTCCATTTATGTTACGCCAATCCCATTTACTTGGCATTATAGTGATTGTCTTGCGTAACAATCGACTTACTCCTGGTTCTGCAGGAACAATCTCAGATGTAGCTTTACGCATACGAGGCATAAATGCTGTTTGCATTGTATCCGGTATAGGTAATGAACCTAATCCCCCTTCATGTTGACTAAAGAAGTTCGATGAATCTTTTGCACCTTCTTCATTTAGTGTCCATCCGGCATTCGCCTTTTGTAACTTTTTTCGAAGTAATTCAAGATCTAACATAATCGTAGTTTTAAATACATTAATAATATAGATTGAAAACAGATAAGTTTTTTAAGTTCTAGTTTTTTAGAGTGTTAAGCTCAAGTTGATATAAATAATCTCATCATTATACTAGTATACAGTATAAATATCTTGAAGAAGATACATTTGAGAATCAATATTGCATTGTTTATATTTTATTTTGAAAATGCCATTGAGATGTGTAACTGTTGGTCTGTAATAAGTTTTGCAAATCCAATATTGCTCTAGATCATCATATCCAATTACGCATAAATTAAGAGAGCCCAAAGGGAGGCCAGATATGTGTGTATATATTCCTGTACCACCTTTCCAGAAAAATTCAAAGTCTTCATAGATAATGCATGATGTTAAAAGCGGACCTTCTTGTACAATCCATCTTTTCATTTGATTTTTATCTGTTGTTGAATCATAGCCTTTAATTCTAATAACCGGGATATCTGCTGTTGTTTTTAAGCCGTCTGAGCTTTTATGCTTGTCTGCAAAGTCAACTTCAAGACAAACCCCTTGGTTGATACATACAGATAAAAAATCATGTATATTATTTCGATCGTTAATTTTCTGAATATTGTTAAGCTGACTTACCGACTCATCTAAATCTGCTTTAGATAAGCTAATAGATGTATTTGGAAGATTGTTTTTTATTAGAAGAAGAGCTTCCATGACATTTATAATAGCATAAGACGCGCTTGAATATTCCGTAGTTTCCTGATTTGTGATAAAACTCCTTCCATCTACATTGTTCCAATCCCACTGTGTTGGTATTTGTTCAAAATCGAGAGATATTTTATTTTCTACATTAGATATTGGCAAATAATTAATAGCACTACAATCTTTTGCTCCAATGCGAGGGTTAAAAGAATTAGCCATAGTGAGAGGAGGAGTCAGAGCCCCTAGTCCATGATTCATAAATTCAGAAGCTTCTATAGGTATATCCTGAGATAAAGACCAACTCGAATTTGTACTTTTTAAAGCCTTTTTTAAACGATCAAGATCTAACATCTACATAATATATAGTTTTGATTATAAATCAAATAATCAGGTTTTTTGTTCGTTTTTACAGATGGAATTATGCATATATAACGTTGGTTACGCAATCAATATATATTGGTAAGAATAAAAAGAATTTTATTTGAGTTAATACTATTGCTTCAAAGCAGCACAATTGTGCTTTTTATATTTAATGTAAAACGACGTATTTATTACAAAAAGAATTACATTAGCAATGTATATGTATAGGTTATGAGTGCTTAGGTCTCATTTTAATGAGGCTTAAATGATATATGATATATTTATTCTTACAAATATGTAACGTTTTATACTTAAATAATACCAATGAAGCATTTTTTTTTGAGGATATTACCAACCCTTTGTTTTACAGTTCAGACAAAAGAGATCAATACAAAATACTTTGATGCCATACTAAACGATGGAAAATATAGTACAAAATATGCGTAAAGCTGCGGCTTTTTGTAGAGAATATTCTAAAACTACGCTATTTATCCCTCTCGAATATATCATTTGAAAACGGCAGATGCTATGGTTGGCAAGTTTGATGCTAGTCCTGAACAAACAATTTATACACCTAGTCAATTACGATGTGAATAGTGATTTATCTCAAGCCTAGATCTATTATGTAAATACTAGAAGGATTATCATAGTTTTTCTATGTGTGTTAAAAATGATATTTACTATATAGGTATTTTGACTATTTATACTCCTTGTATATATAACACTATAATTAATTATAGACTATGGTGTTGAATATTCTAAATTTAATCGATGAAAAACAATATATATGAGATAAGTAATCTAGTATTATTGGTCTCTGAAGGTAATCAGCGTGCTTTTACAGAATTATTCAATCTGTATTATGCAAATCTATATCGCTTTGTACGATACTTTCTGTCCGAAACAGATGCTGAAGATATTGTTTCGGAAGTGTTTGTGTCGTTGTGGAATAATCGAAAGAAGCTTGTGCTTGTAAATAACTTTAACTCATATATCTATGCAATGGCTCGTAATGAAGCTTATGCTTATTTACGTTTGCAAAATAAGATTCAAAATGTGTCACTAGATGATATGCCAGTCTCTTTAAGTATTTGTGAAGAGTCAGCTGAAGGACGAATAATTGAAAAAGAGATGATAGAGGTATACAATAAAGCTGTAGCTCAATTGCCCGAAAGGTGTAAGCTCATATTCTTGATGGTTCGTGAAGAAAAGCTGAAGTACAAAGAGATAGCTGATGTTTTGCAGATTACGACAGGTACTGTTGAGCAGCAAATGAATCAAGCCATAAAACGGATATCGGCTACGATAGAACAGGCTTATCCAGATTTTGTGTCTAAAGGCGAAGGGCGTAGACGTTTTTTGATTGTATAACTTTTTTGATGTTGGTATGGATATAGACAAAAATAATATAAAAGATAGCGACGGAAATGCGTTCGTTTTCAATAAAACCCTTCAAGTATTTGATGCATTGAAAGGACCGGCAACTCAAGAAGAAGCCATGATTAAGAAAGGGAAGGTGTTTGCTACGATTCAATCACGTATCGAACCACAAAAGAAGATGGCTCGTTTCAGAGATTTATATATTGTCCTTACAAGTATAGCTGCGACATTATTGATTGTTGTTAGTGGAGTATCTATCTCAAGATCAGAATCACAGGAAGCAATAAATTTAGAAGAGTCGATAACGGAGCAAATAGTGGAGGTGTATAGTCCTACAGGAATGATCTCTAAGCTTACACTACCTGATGGGTCCAAGGTTATTTTAAACAACAACTCAAAACTTTCTTATCCTGCATTATTCGCAGAAAATGAGCGAAAAATAATGCTTAATGGAGAGGCTTTTTTTGAGATTGAGAAAGACTCACTAAAGCCCTTTCTTATCAAAACAAAAGGTTTAGATGTACGAGTATTAGGTACTTCTTTTAATCTCAAAGCGTATGAGGTTGACAATGAAACAATTCTTTCTCTTAAAGATGGAATCGTACAAGCAGAAACAATAAGAAAAGGAGAGAAGGAGAATATTAAGTTAGTACCAGGAGAACAATTAGTTGTTGATCGATTAACTGAAACACTAGAACGAAAAAAGGTAAATATCAATTGGTATACAGCTTGGGTAGACGGAAAGATGGTCTATCGAGATGAAACGTTGTCACGTATATTAAAGGATATTGAACAACGGTTTGATATAGATATTGTTGTACAAGACTCCAGCCTGCTAAAAGATAAATATTTTGTTTCGTTTTTACATGGTGAAACGGTAAAGCAAATGCTATTTCTGCTTAGTTATAAACGAGAGTGGGGGTATACAATGAAAAATGATGAACAAGTAATAATAACGAAGAAATCATAACAAGGGATCCTTGCCTTTTGGCAAGACTTAGTTTAAAATCTGATAAACATGAAAAACAAAAACTCAGCGAGACAACCAAAGCAGATGGCTGTGCCTAAATCCGTGAAGACGGTGGGGGTACTTTTAATGGCGGGGTGTATGCACCTATCTGCATCGACTTATTCTCAGTCAGTAAAATTAAATCTGAACTTAAAGAACGCTACCTTATCAGAGCTATTTGAAGCCATCGAACAACAGTCAGAGTTTTCGATATTACTCAAAAGCAATGAGGTTAACTTAAATCAGAAAATCTCTGTAGATGCTTCGAATGAAACAGTTGAAGCTATACTCGGGAAATTGCTATCAGCTCGTAATTTACGTTACGAGGTAAAAGATAAGCATATTATTATTGTTCCGGCTGCAACAGGTGTTTCCCAAAAATCACAGAAAGTAAAAGGTTCAATTGTGGATCAAACCGGTGAGCCAATTATTGGAGCAACAATAATTGAGGAGGGCACAACAAATGGAACGACCACAGACTTTGATGGTCTATTTGAGATGGAGATCTCTAGCGGTGGAACACTAAAGATTTCTTATATTGGTTATGTGACAAAAGCTGTTAAACCAGGTAATCAGAAGGATCTGAAAATTGTATTGTTAGAAGATACTAAACAGCTTGATGAGGTTGTTGTAGTTGGGTATGGAACCAATACAAAACGTACTCTTATTTCATCTGTTTCAACAGTAGATGCTAAGCAGATGCAGAATATTCCAGCAACGAATATAACCCAAAGTCTTGCGGGTAGAGCCCCAGGTTTAATTGTTCAAGGCCAAGGTGGAGGTGTAAACAAAAAAAGTACAATTTCAATTCGAGGAGGTAGTACACCACTGGTTGTTATTGATGGTGTGATTCGGTCGTATGATGATTTTGTGAATCTTGCTCCCGAAGATATTGAGAATTTTTCTATTCTTAAAGATGCTTCAGCAACGGCTGTGTATGGCTCTCGAGCAGCAAATGGTATTTTACAAGTAACTACACGTAAAGGGAAAGAAGGATCAAAGCCTCAGATTGAATACAGCTTTAATCAAAGTTTTGCACAACCTAATATTTTGCCAAAGAAGTTAGATTCATATAATAGAGCCTTCTATATGAATCAAGCTGCGAAAAACGATGGGTTAACATTGCCTTTTACTGACGAAGATTTGAATTTATATCAAGATGGATCTGATCCTTTTGGGCATGCTAATGTTGATTGGCAAAAGGTTGTTCTTCGCGATTTTGCTCCTCAGCAGAAACATAATGTGAGGATGTTTGGTGGATCAGAAACAAATAATTTTTACGTATCTCTTGGATATGTTGATCAAGGTTCACTTTATCGCAGTGGAACACATAATATGGATCGTACAAACTTTCGATTAAATCAATCAACATTAATAAAATCAATCGGGTTAAAGGTAACTTCTCAAATTGATGGTTATGTGCAAAAAACAGATCATCCATATACCTCAACAAGTAGTGGTTATTTTCATGTATTTTCTCATGTGCAAAATAAGAAACCTTGGGAGTTAGCTTATAATAAATATGGCTTACCTTACACAATTAGTGACAATCCTGTTTCTGAAACATCAGCAGATGCAGGTTATGATAAACAGAAAACGAATGTAGTAAATGGTATGCTTACGCTCGATTGGGAAACTCCATGGGTAAAGGAGTTACATTTGAAGGGGACTGGTAGTTATCGTTATTATGGTAACGAGCGAAAGAGATGGCGTAAAGATCCAGCCCAATATGCATGGGATGCAAAAGACCCTCAGTCGGGTGCGTTATCCGAACTAAGCAAAGATATGGCAACTGGATATAGTTATACCCTGCAGTTTTTAGCAGATTACAATAAATCATTTGGCAAACATACTATTTCAGCATTAGCTGGTTATGAGGCAACCTATGGGTTTTCTTCAAGCTTATGGGGCTCAAGAGATTCCTATCAGTTTGATATCGATCAGATCAATGCTGGTCCGGATGCCTCGATGAAGAATGGAGGTAGTGAATCGGAGTCTGGTCGTGCAGGTTTTGTTGGTCAGTTAAAATATAACTATGACAATAGATATTTGGTAGAAGGTAGTATACGTTACGATGGTAGTGATAATTTTCCAAAAAAGAAACGTTGGGGTACATTCTTCTCGGGTTCATTGGGTTGGTCTATTGCCGATGAAGCATTCTTTGAGCCTATTAAAGAGCGAAATATTTTTAATACACTAAAGTTGAGAGGATCCTATGGTGAGGTTGGACTTGATAACTGGGGTGACCCTTATAGTATCGGACGTTTTGCTTACTTATCATCATATTCATACAATAGCCAAGCGTATGTTATTGGAAATATAATGCAGCCTGGTTTTAGTGAAGGAGCAATTCCTAGCCCCGATCTAACCTGGTTTACAACGAAACAAGTGGATGTCGGTGTTGATTTTAGCTCACTTAATAGTCAACTTTATGGGTCGATTGATTACTTCTATTATGAAACTGGAGGATTCCTTTATCAACCAGATCAACTACAAACAGGTTATGTTGATCCTTTAGGAATGGGTCTTCCAAAGATCTCTACGGATGGAGAGCATCGAAGAGCCGGATGGGAATTTCAATTGGGATATCGTAATAATATTGGAGCTTTAGAGTATGATATCAGTGGTAATTTTACCATTTTTGATCAATTGTGGGCACGAAATCCAAATGAAAGCTTAGATGCAAAGAAGAATCCGTATAAACGAACAACTCAACAAAAAGGATATTGGGGTATTGGCTATGAGAGCTTAGGTTATTATACCGATCCATATGATATTTACAATAATGTAAAACGATTAAATTCGACCAATCTTGCTTCTGGCGATATCAAGTATTATGATTTTAATGGAGATGGTGTGTTAGATGGACAAGATCAAATACGAATTGGTAAAAATGGATTTCCTCGCGGAAACTATGGCGTTAACTTAGGACTTCGTTACAAAGGTTTTTCCTTGAATGTATTATTCCAAGGTGCTACTCGCTTTGATATGGAGTTAGGATCAACAGTAAAAATGAATGATTCGCAAACAGGTTCAACCCCTGTATATGGTTTTCAAACGGACTTCTGGACAGAAAATAATCCAAATGCCAAATTTCCTCGTTTGATATCTTCTGGAAGTGTAAATGGAAATAATAACCATGTAGGGAGTGATTTTTGGCTGATTAACGGAGCTTATTTTAGAATGAAAGACATTCAATTGTCATACGACTTCAAACAGATCTTATTGCGTGATGTCAATTGGATTTCATCCTTAAATCTGGTGTTGTCTGGACAAAATATTTTTACTATATCTGAGGCTACTAAGTATGGTATGGACCCGGAAAATGCAAGTACAAATAACTATGCTTATCCGATGGAGCGTGTATATGGCTTTGGTATAAATGTTGGATTTTAAGAGTGTATAAAAAATGAATAAATATATAGTTGGCGGATTGGTATCTGCAATGGCTTTGTCATCATTTGTGGCTTGTGATGTAATGGATACAAAACCGTTCGAAACATATGATGAAGATTTGGTGTGGGGGTCGAAAAATACGGCAGATGCATTTGTTTTTGAAACATATAATAGTGCTGTTACATTATTTAATGGTCGAGCTTATACAGAAGGGTGGACACCAAATTGTATTCATAGCGATTTAATGAATCTTGATGGTTTCCCGATCGAACGCTTTGATCGTTATCACGATTCTGGGTTTTCTAAATTCGGGGCTTTGAGACGCTGTAATCAAATTATAGAGAAAAGTGCATCGTCTTTAGGTTTATCAGATGGTCAGAAGAACGAGTTAATTGCAGAGGGGCATATGCTTCGAGGATTAATTTATTTTTATCAGGCTCAACGAATGGGGCGATTTGTTCCAGTGCAGAGAGTTTTAGCACCAACAGATACAATTGATTTTAAAGTACCACTGACTTCGTCTCCGGCAGAAAGTTATGAGTTAATTATGGCAGACTTTGATAAAGCAATAGATGGTTTACCTGAAGAGTCTGCTTCTGGGCGTTTAAATAAGTATGCCGCATTAGCCTTTAAAAGTCAGGCTTGTTTACAAGCATATGCTTATACGATGGATGAGAAATATCTTGATGCATGTATTGCTGCATCTGATGCTGTAATTAATTCAGGCAAATATATATTGGATTCAAATTATGGAGATATGTTCTTATCGGCCGGCAAATATTCAAAAGAAATAATTTTAGGATATTATAGATTAGATAAGAATACTAATTTCGGATCATTCTCAGAGATGATTAATATGGTTCCTAATTTACGAAGTGATGACATTAGAGCGGCTAATGCAGGACCTTTGTTTAAAGAGGCGAATGGACAAACTTTCGAAGGTTGGGCTTCTTATTTTCCTACACAAGATTTAGTAGATCAATATTTGGTTATAGATAAAAAAGACGGAAAAGCAAAAGTCTGGGATGAAACATCTCAATTTAAAGCAAGTGTTATTAATGATATAACTAATCTATCTATCGGAAGTTATACATCTGAATCTGCAAAAGTCCCTAATGAGGGAGACATGTCAGGCTCAAACTCAAAAGGAGATATTTTGGATAAAGCAGGACAAGTAATTGATTATGCAAATATCAGTGAATTAATGTATGAAAATAGAGATAAGAGATTTTATGGCTCTATTGTGTATGATTCATGTAAGTGGATTCAAGATGAGTTAATAACAACATGCTGTTTAGGTAATGCTTGGGCTGGTGTTCGTGTTGCTGCAGGTGCATCTCAAGATGACTCTTGGTATACTACAGCTTCAGGATATTATTGGCGAAAAGGAGTGTATGAAGTTTCTCCTCGTATGATTGTTAGCAGTAAAACGGATTATCATTTTGTGTTAAAGCGTCTTGGCGAGATGTATTTGAATAGAGCAGAAGCATATCTATTAAAAGGTAATGTAACGGCAGCTGTAGAAAATCTCAATGTAACAAGGATGCAACATGGTGGTTTGCCTGCTTCAGAAGCAAATACGCTCGAAGAGGCATGGAATGATTATATCAGAGAGCGAAGGGTAGAACTTGCTTTAGAAAATGATACCTATTGGAGTTATTTGCGATGGGGTAAATATGGAGGTTCTGCAAATGAAGGAAAAGCACCTGGTGCACCAATTGAAGCATTGAATAAACCAGTACATAAAATACAAATTAGTAAAGACAGAAAGCGTTTCTTTACAGCACAGATTCTTCGAAATGGAGCTTGGGAACGTACTTTTACAGAAAAACGTTATTTGCTACCTATTCCGCAAGGTCAAATTGATAAACGCGCTGCGAGTGGAATTATTGATACTCAGAATCTAGGCTGGTAATTATTGTCGAATAAAATTAATCGTAAATTATAATGAAATCTTATACAATTAGCTTAATGCTTTTTTTGATGTCAATGACATCTTGTCTGACTGCAGGTCTTGACGATTTGCCTGAATTTGAAGATGCGAATATAACGGGAGTACAAAAAGTGGAGTATCGTTTTGTTAGTGATCAGATTTCACCAAGCGATAATAAACCGATTGTGAAGTTCGTTGACTTTCCACGAACAACATCAATTGATACAGAAAATAGGATTGTATCTATTGATGTAACTGTACCAGTTGCTAATCCTTCATCATTTCCAGAAGTGGAGCGACAAAAATGTTCAACTTCAGAATTGGCTGTTATGGTTTCAATTTCAACAGCTGCAAGGGTTTTTCCGGTGGGAGATGCTCCTGTATTTGGAAAACCGGGTAACTGGTCGAAACCAAATAAATATATGGTACATGCTGCTGACGGAACAAAAAAAGAATGGACTGTACAGATTACTAGTTTTAAGAAATAAATGATTTATTAGTTATTCATAAATGGAAATTAAAAACAGCCGGATTGTTGTGAAATAATCCGGCTGATGTATTTAACACTAGATAGATGAAACAATTAATATATTCAATAACGATGTTTGGGATTGCGGTTAGTACGACAGCCCAAAACAAACAGCCTTATCAAGATTGTAAGAATAGTGTGGAAGTTCGAGTGCAAGACTTATTGGGGCGAATGACATTAGAGGAAAAGGTCGATCAACTAAATATGAAGACGCTGAATGCACTTCGAATAGATGATAAAGGTGAGATCTCCGATAGCTCATTGGTTCAGTTGTTTAAAGGAAGAAGTATTGGTTGCTTGGAGAGTCCTTTTCTAGAACATGAAAAAGTGGCAATGTATGCAGAAGCAGCCGATGATTATCTACGAACTCAAACACGACTAGGTATTCCTGCGATTCAGATTGCAGAATGTTTACATGGTCAGATGGCATTAGGAACTACGATTTTTCCTCAGTCTATAGGCTTAGGATCTACCTGGAATCCCCATTTGATAAAAAAGATGGCATCTGTAATTGCAGAAGAAGCTTCATTATCAGGAGTTGATCAGGCTCTTTCGCCACTCTTTGATGTCGCACGAGATCCTCGATATGGGCGAGTAGAAGAGTGTTATGGAGAGGATCCCTTTTTAGTAAAACAGATGGGCGTTGCTTTTGTTAAAGGTATGCAAGGAGATCCTATTATAACAAACAAGGAGATTCCTGACGGAAAATTGGCTTGTACGGCCAAGCATTTTATTGCATATTCAGTCCCTGAAGCAGGGATAAATTTAGCACCCTCACTTGTGGGTGAAAGAACACTTCGGGAACTTCATTTTTATCCATTTGAGGGTGTTGTCAAGGAAGCAAACATTTATAGTGTGATGCCAGGGTATCATGAAGTTGATGGAGTTCCTGTGCATGCAAGTAAATGGTTGCTAACTGATATATTGCGTAATGAGTGGGGCTTTGATGGTTATATCTTCTCAGACTATGGAGCGATTGGAATGTTAGACAATTTCCATTATACGGCTGCAAATAAAGCAGAGTCAGCGTTGCAGGCTATTACAGCCGGTGTTGATTTAGAAGCTCCTGGTTCCTATGCTTACAGCGAGCTGCCCAATTTAGTGAAAAGTGGAAAATTGAATGAGTCTATAATTGATAGTGCAGTAGTAAATGTACTACGTATTAAATTTAAACTCGGATTATTTGATAAACCCTATAAAAGGCGAGCAGATATTGCGAATATAATTCATACGCAAGAAAACGTAAATTTAGCTCGTGAAATAGCAGAAGAATCGATTGTTCTACTTAAGAATGAAAATAACTTATTGCCCTTCAATAAAGGGCAATTACAGTCATTAGCTGTTATTGGTCCCAATGCTGATAAAGTTCAATTTGGAGATTATAGCATAACGAAGAACAATGATTATGGGATAACAATTTTAGAAGGATTAAAAACATATATAGGTGATAAATTCCCTGTTAATTATGCAGAAGGTTGTGGTATAACATCGCTTTCGA
>DLYT01000072.1:6191-9609 GCA_003447595.1 Porphyromonadaceae bacterium | reverse complement strand
GACGTCGACATCGACCTGCTCCATCGCGTCTATACCACGGAGCAAGCTAGCAGAGACTAAACCGAAAATCACATATACCTTACTTCTAAATTTATTGCTATGAAAAACCCTATTCGCACACTCTATATGGCGCTTCTGCTTGCTGTAGTATCGATGGTTGCTACAGCTCAAACCAATTCTTCTATCAAGGGAAAGGTGGTCGACGAGCAAACAAATGCAAGCTTCGACTATGCCGATGTTGTTTTGATTAATGCGGCATCGGTTGCCGTGGCACAAACTACGCTCAACGAGGGTGCTTTCGCTTTCGCTGACATTCCGAAAGGGAGTTATCAGGTCTTGATCTTGTTTGCCGGATACGAAACCTATACCAGTAAGCCGCTAACCATGCCTCATCCCAACGGACGTGACCTTGGCACAATCCATTTAAAACCGTTATCCCAAACACTCGATAACGTAGAAGTGGTTGCCGAGCGCAAACAAATTATCTACAAGATTGATAAACGGTCGATCAGTGCTTCGCAAAACTTGATGGCTACAGGTGGTACGGCGGTAGATATTCTGGAGAATACACCTTCGGTGCGGGTAAATGCCGACGGCGAACTCACGTTTCGAGGCAGCTCCAACTTCAATGTTTATGTAAACGGTAAGCCTGCCGTGCTGAGTGGCACGCAAGCTTTGGAGCAAATTCCTGCCGGACAAATCGACAACATTGAAATCATTACCACACCTTCTGCCCAATACGACAGCAACGGCGATGTGGGAATCATCAACATCATCACAAAGAAAGACTTTGAAGCCGGCCTCAACGGAGTGGTTAATCTAACGGGGAGTACCATCGGCTCTTGGGGTGGCGACTTCTTTCTCAATAAGCAAAATAAAGACTCGAAGTGGTTCGTCTCGGGCGAGGCTTCACGCATCAGACGTGAAAGTAATTTCGATCAACGAAAGACTACGGTGGTAGATAACATCTCCACGACTTCGCATTCGGTAGGTCCGCGCGAGGGTATAAACCAATCCTACTCTTTGAAGGGAGGCTATGAAGTGAGCAACCACAACAATAGTTTGTACGTCGAGGCACAAGCCGGATATTGGAAACGGGCACGCAACGGAGATATGACCTACGACGAGGATCGTATCACCGAAGCAGGTGAAACCAAACACACCTACAACAGCAAAGACTCCTATTACTTGGAGCAAAACTTTGCCAATATCAACCTCAACTACACCCATAAGTTCAACGACAAAGGGCACCACATCAAAGCTGGTATTTTTGTGAAGCATGATTGGAATGCGCTTGAATACTACGAAAGCAATATGTACGATAAAGATCAACGACGGGTCGACGGCACAAAGGCCTACGAAGGCGAACACCGCTGGTCGGTTCAAGGGAATCTCGACTACGTGCTTCCGTATAGTGAAACCGGAAACTTCACGGCCGGATATCAGATCACCCATTATTCGGAACACGGCGATTATAAAATCAAATTCTGGGATAAAGAGGCCTACGACTATTATTGGCGGGAAGACCTTTTCACTCCTTACTATTATCAGCGAGGGCAAAATGCCGTGTATGCAATGTGGAAACAAAAGGTTGTACAGTTAGAGATGCAAGCGGGTTTGCGCGGCGAACATACACACGATGTGCTCGATATCGACATGAAGGACAAAAGTAGAAACCGTCACTATTTCGACTTGTATCCTTCTGCCCATCTTGCTTATGCTATGCCGCACGAACAAATGATGAGTTTGGGATATTCCCGACGGGTAAATCGCCCGGGCATCTGGCAACTCGAACCATATATCACCTACGAAGATTACTATACGGCCATGATGGGAAATCCGGATATCAAGGCTGAGTTTATCAATGTCTTCGAGCTCAACTACCGCAAGTCGTTTGCAGAAGGAAACCTGCTTTCGGCAACACTCTTTCACCGAGCTCGCAGCAACAAAATGGAGCGGGTGCGGGTGGCTTATTTGCCCGGTGTTACGCTCGACTCGCTTGCCAATGTAGGCAAAGACTACTCTTCGGGCATCGAGCTCAGTGCCCAACTCAAGCTGATGCAATGGTGGAACCTCAACGTAAACGGAAGTGCCTACTACTATAAATTCAAGAACGAGTTTGCTTTGGGAAGTAACGCCGATAGTTACAACTACGACATCAATATACACAACAACTTTGCCATTACCGGCACTACCCGTTTGCAGTTCGATGCCAATCTGATTGGTCCCATGATAACCTCGCAAGGCAAAGAAAATGCGTATTGCTACTTCAACTTGTCGGCTCGTCAGCAACTGCTCAACCGCAAACTTTCGGCCACGCTCACTTTCCGTGACATCTTCAACACTGCACGGTATACCAGCTCGCGTACCACCGACAACCTCTCGTCGCACACACGCATACGCCCACGTTACCCCAACATCATGCTCAGCATCAGCTACATTTTCAACAACTTCAAGACCAAAGAGTCCAAGTCGAAAACAAACCACGACCTCTTTGAAGGTTCTGATTATTAATAACCGACAGCAGAATACATGAATTGTACCGCCTCAACTTTACAAACGGCCAACCTGTTTTACGAGTGTAATTAAATGTGGATATTATGGACACAAAGGAGGTGCGCTTTTTAAAGTTGAAGAGTAGTGCTCATAAAAAAGCAGCGATGATAGTATCATTATGATATCATCATCGCTGCATATTATTATTCCGTAGTCTATTTAGCTCAACAGAGTTAATCTTTCCAGCCCCAAGGAGCTTTCGGCGTTGCAACTTCCTTTGTCAGGTCGAATGTTACGGTAAAAACTCTTTCCGAACCAATGCGACGTAGATTGTACGTAAATTCTGTTTCATTGATCGTAATCCACCATACATTATTAGCTGTGTGCGGATATAGGTCTCTTGTATAACTATCTGCCGGGAAGATCTGAATTGTGTCTAGTCCTGCATTCGGTGTCCAACCACCATATTGCGTTACTTTATCTTCGCTTCCGTCTTCGTGTCTATGATCATGCTTCAACAAGATGCGATCGTTTTCGAGCGAAAGAATCCACGTACGCGAGCGGTCTTCTCCAACAAAAAACGGAATACGGATACGGTTTTCTTCGCACGAGCGGACGTGCATTACAAGTTTGTTTTTACTAAAGTCGTCGTTGCCTGCTCCTGCGGTAACTTTTCCTTCATACGACTTATTACAATGTTGCTTGATCTTATTAAAGAACACATGTGCATCGTTTGGCTGTTGTGCCAACGCTACTACAGATGAACAGAATAAGATTGCGGAAGTTAAGAATCTCTTCATTTTCGTTTTTCTATTGGTTATAGCTAGTTTACTCAAAGATAATATTATTTTTAGATTTCACCTTATATCCCTTTTCAATAGTCTTGCTCAAAGAAGTAAAGTACACTATTGAAGACTTCAAG
>DLYT01000072.1:5737-6078 GCA_003447595.1 Porphyromonadaceae bacterium | reverse complement strand
TTAGATTTCACCTTATATCCCTTCGATTTGGATATTTCTGTGCGAAAGCTCAATAACAACAACGACCTTGAAGTAGAAGCCTCAAAGTCGTTGTTATAAATCAATCGTTTTCTTCATTATTTTGACGAATAATCTTTTCGATCCTGTCAAATTCGAAGATAATCATCCATTCTACATAATTGGTATCGACAAACTCTTCTTCTTGATTCAACTTATTGACAAGTATATCTTTTTCGTCAAGCTCGGTCGACTCTAGCTTATAAGGTCGTTTCTCATTTAAGTGTACTAAGAGATAATCACCTCTTCCATCGCGCGAATTCGTGAATAGAATATACTTGTAT
>DLYT01000072.1:5271-5410 GCA_003447595.1 Porphyromonadaceae bacterium | reverse complement strand
TTGTTTCAACATTATTTACTCTTTCTGCAAACTCTTCAAATATTTCACTAATCAGTGTCAATTTAAGCACTTCTTTCTCGTTATAACCTTTGAGTATATCTTCCTGCAACACAAAGTCGTCCGAATCGATGGTTTTGGG
>DLYT01000072.1:4497-5078 GCA_003447595.1 Porphyromonadaceae bacterium | reverse complement strand
TCGTCCGAATCGATGGTTTTGGGAGCATTGAGCGTAAAGATCACCGGACTTATATTCTTTTGTGCAATAAATACCGGCCAATAAAATGGTGCATCTCTCCATCCTTGATCTTTATTACCATTCTGTTTAATAAACATAATTACCGGTCTTTCGTATGCTTTATCTTTAGCCGGAGCTAAATCTGTACGCCCATCATCAGGAGCTGTACTAAATTGTCCATTCTCTCTTATTCTACTTAGCTCTCTATTGGTACGTACCAAACAATGCAAAATGCCTTTTGATTTCACAGTACAATATTCAATGCAACCAAGCATGTCACTTATATCCCATAGATAGTCTTTATTATCATCAATCTCCCGATCATAGATATAAGTATCTCGTATCTTTTTGATGATATCAACAGCTCGCTCTTTTGTAATTTCAAAGAACTCCTTCGTTGAATATCCGGGGGTATGCATTAAGATTGAATCAATTTCATTTACAGTCCTTTCTATCTTTGATGAAGGTCCTGTTTGAAAGCCGGTTGGCAATAACCTTAGATGTGACTTCAAGACTAGTGTGTTTGAGACGATCAGTCGTTG
>DLYT01000072.1:0-4375 GCA_003447595.1 Porphyromonadaceae bacterium | reverse complement strand
AGTTTTTGTATAGATTGTGGGCATGGGGTGAGGAGACGAGGTGAAGAAATGGGGGAAGACTCTGGGAGAGACGATCAGTCGTTGTGATGAACATGGTTTTATCTTACTACCTGGTTCATATGCTACAAATACCGCACTTGGATCTTGTTTTTCGTCCTCAATATGATGTACAAACCATTCTCGAAGTTGATTATCAAAATCATCCATTTTACGCAGCACTCCATAAATTCGTTCGGTTGTATATAGTCGTGTTACAGCCATATCAGCTTTAGCTCTGTTTCCATACATACGCAAGTGCTGCAATACGGTGTCTTGCTGGAACTTTTGGGGATTCCTTCCGTAAAAGAAACACAACATCCTATCAATGGTTATCCCTCTATCCAAAATAGATCCACCGATAAAGATATTCATTGTATGAGTCAGTTTTAATTGTCCATTATCATTTAATAAGGAGCTTACCTCTTTATCGGAGTTGACTATCTTTGCAATGTAATCTTTCTCTTTCAGAATCTTTATTAGCTCGTTCTTCACTTCCTTTTCCGACGGCATATCGACAGTAATAAGTCCTTCGGCTCTCCCTTTCTGGTTGGAGATTGCAAAGTCTTTATATATTTCGACAAACAAGTGTTCAATCAAATCAACGTCTCCTTCCAAGAAACGATCTCTTAATTTCTCAATCAATGTTGTTATTAAATCTTCTTGCCATGCATGATTCTTTTTAGCAATCTCGATATGAATAAGACAGCTCGACAAATAGTCTTTGTTCTCTCGCTTTGCTTGTATCTTTCGAATTGATGTTGCTATGAAGTAGCTTAATATTGCATGTCTGAAATCTTCTATGTTACGTGAGGATTCTATATGATTGAGGTAAGTCCGATTCTTCTCTCCCATTACTTTCATACACTTTTCTGAGACTTCATGGAAAAGATGACTATACATAGACTGTTCATTCAAAGAATCTACAAAATATTCTTTTCCGCCTACATAGGAGTCAAATACAGGAACTAATGCGGTGAATCGAGGTTTGAAAGGTGTGGCTTTTCCCTCTTTTAGTTCTATCGTATTGTCGGGCTGAAGATAAAGCATATAAGGTGTAGCTGTTACTTGCAAATAACGGCAATAATTGGGCAATGAAAGAAGTTGCTCGATTTGATCTGAGATCTTTGCCAACGTTAAATCGCCATGTGCTCGTCTGTAGTTCCTACTCGCAAAATCAGCCTCGTCATCTATGATTAAGATTTTCTTTCCTTTCAGCAATGGTGAGTATTTCTCAAACACTTCTAATAAATGGCTCAAATTCTGAGTCTCTTTCTTGGAGATAATGATATTCTTATGTTTTAAGATCTCTCGTTCGGTGAGTCCGTTCTTAATATTAAGAATATCATAAATCGCTATTGTTGGTCTGCTTACAAGTTCATCAGTTTCTTTGAAATCTTTAAAATCCTCTTTCATCCGCGATACAGTCTGCGAAGCCAAAGCTCGAGTCCCTTTCGTTAGTACAATGCAAACATCAAAACCCCGATCAAATGCTAATCCGATAATCCCGACAAAAGCTCGAGTCTTTCCACTTTGAATCTTTCCCAGCAATAATCCCGGCTTTTTTGCATCTGGCCCCTCTTCTGTCAATTTATCTACGGTTGTAATAATACAGTCCTGTAACTCATCTGAATATCCAATCTTTTGCTTTAAAACTGTATATATTGGAGAACCCTTTCGCTCTTTCTCAATCTTACTTATTTGATCTCGATGCCTTTGTTCAACATCTGGAGACATTGATGCCCCTATTCGTTTTAATAATATAAGAGTTTGCTCTAAATCCTCTATTGTTTGAAAATGTGATTCTTCCATCTGAATTGATTATTTAAACACCCTAAAAACAAATTGTAGATCTGATATCAACATATAGCTGTCAGATTATAAAGAAAGACTTCTTTTTAGTCTTGCTCAAAGAAGTAAAGTACACTATTGAAGACTTCAAGGCGATTGGTTTCGTTGAGTACTTCATGTTTCATCCCCGGAAACACGATTTGCTCGAAGTTATGATAACCGATACGCTGCAGTAGTCTAAATGATTTACGCAAACCTGCAGTTCCACCTGTTACAGGGTCTCCTTTACCGGAGATACTCAAGATATGCAAGTTGTTATTCTTGAACTGATAGTGCTTTGACTCCTTCAACTGTTGTACTCCTTGCATTACGGTAAGAACTGAGCTATTAGGATAAGCAAATCCACACAAAGGATCGGCTTTATAGGCTTCGATATTCTCTTTGTTTTCACTCAGCCACGAAAGATCATCGTTATTCATTACGGCATCTCGAAGTAACTTATTGTATGCGTGTTTTCCACTAATAGCAATAGCCGCCTTGGTGAGCATAATACCCAATGGGGTGAAAGGATTGTAATGAACCGTTCCACTCAACACCAGTTTGGCTATCTGATCATCATGTTTGCGCAAATAGCATCGGGCAAAGACCGAACCCAGAGAGTGTCCGAACAAATAAAGTTTTATTTCGGGATACAACAAACAGATGTATTTACTTATCACATATTGATCTGCAATAATTTGATCCACACCATCCATAAAACCTAAAGGATATTGGGTATTAACAGAGGCTCCATGCCCTCGATTATCACTTATAATTACAGCATAATTGTGGTCACAAAGATATTGTGCGAACTCATAATAGCGCTCTTTGTGCTCTACTGATCCATGAATAATCTGAACTAAGGCTTTAGGTGCTTCTGTCTCAAAAAGTGTTGCCGACAAGAGTAACCCATCTTCAGCTTTGATGGTTAATTGCTTCATATCTGAAAATAACATAGCAATACAGATTGGTAAGGTGATTATCAATCTGCATTGCAATAATAAATGAATCGAATAATTTATTCAACAATCACCGTTGTTGTTCCGTCGGCTGGTTGGCTTTGCTCTTCGCCACTACAGCTTCTACCACCCCAAATAAGTAGTATAAGTCCGAAAACAAATAAAAGCAGAATCACCCAGAAGTTTCGTTTTCTTTTTGCGGGACATCCTACTGGTTCTCCCGGAGTTTCATCTCCGTAAACAACATTATTTTCGTCACTTAGCTCTGCATCTATCTTTTTTGAAGTGCCTGCTTCCTCAAATTCTTGTGGTTGATCATAGTCGACCTTTTCATCAGAATCTTTCATAACTGATACGTTTAAGTTGATAACATTATTAAAACAACAAGTAAGAGTAAAGGTTGGTTTGATTTGAATAGATCAATTCAAAAGAAGTTTATCAGGTAGTATTCAGAATTTATTCTTTATTTTTGTCTCATATTTGTAATTATCATCAACAATAAAACAGATTATTCTTTTTATGTCTACGATTGAGTTATCGTAAGAAGTCTAATCTATATAAAGACCAATAATCATCAGAATCATGAAGCAACATCAATGCAATCAATGCTCCTTTCGGGCAAAGTACGATAACAATTCAAAGTCAATCCTCGGTCGACTATGGCGCTGGCACATCAACATTTGTCCGGGATGGAAAGCTTATTTCAACTCATTGCCCGAAGATCAACAACAAGAATTACGTAATAAGTATTCGATCGTAAAGAAATAAAAAAGACTCCGTTGTTTCTGGATCTTCTGATACCACAAACAACGGAGTCTTTTTCGTTCTATTTTGGTTATTCTTTTCGCTTCTTAGACATCATATAAAGATATCCGTTAGCCCCTCCAATCAGGAATAACAAAGGTAACCAACATTTTACGGCTTCGCCATTCTCTATATTATTTTTCATCACCACGATCATCACCAATGCAGTAAAAAGAAATAGGATCGTGACTGCAATCTTTTTCATTTGATATTTGATTTATATACAGGTTCTTCAATGATTTGATCGACTACCAAAACTTATTTTGCTGCTGATTATATTCAAAACCGGCAGTACTCAACTTCTTGGTAAGCCATTCTTGATCAATGTCGAGTGCATTGCAAAGCTCGTTTAATGAGCTATATTCATCTCTCAACTTCATATTCACAAAACTAAAAAGCATATTTACATCGTTTGGTAACTGATTCATTTTTTAATTTGATTAAGTTTGAAATAGAAAATACCTGTAATCGAATCTATGTTTACTGATATTCTGTGCAAATTTGCACAATAATTCTGACTTAGAAGGCTTGTTTACTATTTTTAAACTCCCACAATCATCTGAGTATAAAACCTCTGACATCAACATCCAAAACAAAAATCGTGTTTCCTCCTTTGTATGGAAAAAACACGATCTATCCCCCTCACTTTAAATCAACCGTCATTCTTAAATGTTTGTCATAGTACTACAAGGTTCACATCGTTTGATAAGGCGAAACAAATCTAATAAACTAAAAATAACTATCAC
>DLYT01000056.1:47726-49723 GCA_003447595.1 Porphyromonadaceae bacterium | reverse complement strand
GACAAACCACTATGAATCTACGAAACAAACTAAAAGCTTATACGCTCAATGGATTTGAGACGCTAAAGTCTTATCCGGTCGAAATTACGATCGGAGTATTCTTTTTCATTTACTGGCTATACATTCGAGTAAAAGGCGAACAGACGGTACCCGATGAACTTTATTTCCTTTTCCCTATTCTTGAGGTTTTAATTGTTTCATTTAATCGACTTACACGAAAGAAATACAGTCGGATCTATTACTACGCATCGTTCTTAATGGGCATCCCTCTTTACTTTTATCACTTCACCTTCTTTTCGTCACAATACGTAGCTGTGTGTATCATTGCGTTTATTCTATTCGCATCGGATCGATGGGCTAAAGACAATAAAACCTATTCACTCAGTGCTTCCAACGGATTCATTGCATTGCTTTTAGGCAATGTACTGAGCAGTGTAACATGGGCTATTAGTTTGTCGATATATCATTCTGTCGTCTTATTGTTTAACATCGATGTTCCGGTTTCGAACAGCTTTGTAAATGAATTGCTTGGTGCATTTGCTTATTTCGTGACACTTCCTTTTTTCGTTACATACATGCTTCAAAAGCGAACCGTTAACAATGAAGAAACGAATCAAACGATTCTCTCAATTTTAGTCAATTACATTTTGATTCCTGCTTTGGCTATCTATACGGTGATCTTTTACTCGTATATCGTAAAAATTTTGTTTACATGGGAATTACCTCATGGAAAAATTGCGAGTATGGTATTCGGGTATATGATTGGTTTATTGATTACTAATCTTCTTTCTATTCAACTGGCAGACGATAAGAAGAATCGAATTATACACAAAGCGTTATTTCTGACTTTGCCTTTACTGGCACTGTTTTGGATTGGCGTTTATTACCGCATTCATGAATACGGATTTACCGAACGACGTATCTATTTAGTGATCTACGGCGTGATTATGTCTGTTTATCCGTTGTTATTTATGCTACGAAAGGCTGGTCATTATTGTTATCTTTCGGCTTTTGCCATCGTAGTCACAAGCGTATTTACATTGGTTCCCGGCATCAGTGCGCACGATTTAAAGCCGAAATCGGTAGAGGCCGTGCAAAAACTCGACTATTGGCAAGAAAGTATTTACCTCAATGCTCCCGATTCATTCTCCTTGATGCAAATGGAAGAATACAAGGATTTGGGCAGATTCATAAATAGCACTACGGAATTGAATATAGGCAGTTATGACAAACCTCAGATCATAGCTTTTGATTTCATCGGTCACTTCGAACAAAAACTACGCACACAAGGATTCGACTTCTCGAAGCCGATCGAAACAAAAGATTTTAGCATCAAAGATCCGGCCTTTTATCGCGTAGAGATTTCACCAGACTCGATCATCATGGTCAATAGTGTGAATCTTTTGTTTACAAAACAACACTACATCGTAAATTCTATTGATGTAAAATGCCTGCTTACCCGCTAGATTTTACATGTTATATATAAAAAACGGTCCCGCTCTGCACGTGCAAAGAACGGGACCGTTTTGTTATTTCAATCGACTGTTTCGCTATTATTTTACGGTTACAGCTGATGTTTCAGTTAGATTCAAACGAATATCTTCCGATGGATTGAGTGGTTGATCAAAGTCGTTTCCTTCAATCACCACATTTGCTGCACGCTCAAAGAAGAACGGTACATTGTTCCAGTGAAATGCCGGATAGTCGTTGTTATGAACCACTTTATTATTTCTAAATACCAACCCGTCGATCGATTTGGCATACAATATCGGTGCATCAAACGTTTCGAATAGGTTGTTTTCAATTACGATCCCCTCTCCTGTTCCTCCGTGGAAATACTTCGTTTGTTTGTCCAATTGAGGAATCTCAGGATAGATTGAGATGATTGCGTTGGTAAATTGAAACATCATCGCCAATGAGTTGATAAATTTATTGTTTCGGATCAACACTTCGCGACAAGCTCCTGTTTCAAACCATCCATTACAGTCTCCACACAA
>DLYT01000056.1:33740-47403 GCA_003447595.1 Porphyromonadaceae bacterium | reverse complement strand
AGATTTTCAATACCAAATACACCTTCTTCCGTGATCATCGGATCAATGGCCGAAGCAAACTCGATCTCATATTGCTTTGCTCCTTGAATGGTTTCTTTATCGTACGGACGAATCGCTTTCACAACAGTGTTGCCGTCGATCAGTTCCATCGTTGCCGAGTTTACAAATTGTACGCTATCACCTGAACGTCCCCATTCAAAACCGTAAGCTTGAGGGTGCATATATCCTGCAATTACCGTAGTTGGGTTTACACGCTTCAATACTTTCAGATAGGTTCCATGCACGTTGATTGCATCGTCCATCATACCTTCGTAAAGACCGTTCTTCGAAATAATCTTGCCTTTACATGCCGAGAAGTGCGTTGCGTCGGCTTGTGTTGTAAAGTAACGCGGATCGCTTTCATCACGTAGGCATACGCTGAAACCATCAAGTGTAAGGTTTTCGCTCATTTGAGCAAGCAAGCCCATGCCTTCCGCATAATGAATCTTTACATTATCGAGTTCGATATCTTTCGAATGTGTGATAAATACGCCCGGTGTAGGACGTCCATAACCACGCATCGCAACTACCGTTCCCGGAATAAGGCGATTGTTATTCCAAGGTGCTTGAATCACGCGCGGCGAAACTTCTACTGCTTTGCGAGTGCCCAAACCGATATCGCTAGAACGATATACCAAACGCTTGGTATCTCCTTCGAATGCGATTCCCCACTGTGGGTTGTGCTCCCATCCAATACCTTTTACATACAAGGTGCTGTCCTTTAGTTCATACTCAACCCATGGAGCAACTTCGTATGTGATTACATGATTTACGGTATCGTTAGTAAGTACTTTTACTTGTGCGATGTGTGGATTTTTGAAATCGACACTGAAGTTTTTGAAGGTACAAGCGGTGTCTCCCACTATACTTAACGGAAGCATACGTCCGTGAAAGATAAAATCAGATCCTTCACCGTCTACCGTGATATTATTGATCCCTTCGAACGGAAGACCTACTTGTTTCGGATTGTCTTGGTCGTGGTTCGAAATGAAGTATTCTTTCTTTGCACTGTTTTCCGGATAGAAGTTGTAGGTTCCTTTTGGAAATACAATTGTGATAGGCTCGTTTGATTTGCGCTCACTTTTGATCTTCTCAATTGCTTTCTCTACCAAAGGTGCTACATCTTCATCCGTATTGGGCTTTACACCGAAGTCTGCCATGTTATAAACCGAAGGTGTATTAGAACAAGATGTTAGCACAATAACAGAAGCTACATGAAATAATGAAATTAACTTCTTTATCATATTAGAATTATTTTATTAATTATGGGCACAAAATTAGCATAATAATGGATATAAAAAAGCCTCGCTACTGAATGTAACGAGGCTAATTGCTTTATTTATAAATAAGATAATCAACGTTTAGGAACTTCGATCCGTGCAGAAAACGGATGAATGTTGCCTGTCAAGGATGAGAGATATACTTCGGCCGCACCAATTTTGAGCTTTGCCCTTATTTTTATGGGCACGCGATTCTTATCATCCGACACCCATATTTCGAGTGCTTCTTTGCTCTCTTGGAATGCTTCATCGAAGATATCTACGGTAATCTTCAGCGTCTTGTATTTGACATTATCCCTTTCTACTATTGCTTGTCCGTCGTAACGAAAAATAGACTTAATAATATCACGTCCAACCACTACATTCGCGGTTTGCTCTTCTCCTACTTGAAGATTGCTAAAGTTCATTCCTCTAAAGAATAAAGAAATGTTCAGCATGTCGAACATTTGGTTTTGAGGACAAACCATCAACGTATCAAACTTCACGCGATTTCGGTCGAAACGTTTCGACATCACATGTGGATTAACTTTCTTATGGTTGAATGCCGTTTCGTCTACAAGATAATAACCTCCTTCATTGACACGCTTTTGATAAAAAACAGATTCGAGATTCCGAGTCGTATAACTCTCTACCGTATCCCGCATCTTATAGATTTTATCAAACATGGATGTAGTTTTAAACAACAACTGCTGCTTATATACATCTTTGCCCAAGAAGTCATCGTTCTTCATCGACAAAGTGGCTTCACCTGCTTTTGGCATCAAAATACCCCACTTAAAGTATACGTCAAATTTGATCTTCTCTTGTGGATCAAACGCAAAATAGTGAGCTTTTTCTTCCGTCATTTCGTTCCCTTTTCCTTCGGCAAAGAGCAAGGGTGAAACAAACATACATACAAATAGAATTAGAATCTGATTCTTCTTGTTCCAATTAAGGAAAGCCTGCCGGCCTTCCTGTATTTTGGTTATTTTTTGAAGAAGTTTGGCTTTCATTCTTATAGTCTCTCTTCTTTTTGGTTGCTTCTTTTGGCTTATTCTTTAGTATATCCATAGGCTTCTGCTTTTCTACAGGTACTGCAAGTATTTCCCAAGTTTGCTCAATCTCCCAGTTTTGAGGTACCTCAAATATCGTTGGATAATAGTATACAGTATCCGGCTGAAGCTTATCTTTAAAGTTGCCCGTATTCCAACGACCATCGCCGTTCGAATCTAGGATGATCCTACCATAATATTTGTCCGGTTTTAAATTGATAAATGTAGCTTCTCCATTCTCTACATTTTGCTGACGTACCGGGTTGTCAGACTTATCTAGCAATTGTATAAATGCAGGTTGGTTTAATCCCACTACATTGATATACAACTCTCCATACTGGTCTTTTGCCTTTGTTTTAAATTCTTGAGAAAAACCATTGTTAAAGAATCCGTATATACTGAATACAGATGCTGAGTCTATCGTCAACTTATAAGACTCTCCATACCCCCATTTACGCTGCACAAAATAAGCAAAAGTATTCAAAGTATCTTGTTGAAGCGTAAAATCTACGTCGTTCCATACACTATCTATTTGTGTTTGCAAATGAATCACACTTTTAGGCAGCTCTTCAATAGGCTGATCAAAAGTGATCTTAATCGTATCATAAACATCCAATGAGGCCTGAGCGTTCACTTGCATACCCAGAAAAACCATCTCATCTTCGTCTTTTTTACGTTTTTTCTTTCTTTGCTTCTCTTCTTCCTCGAGACGTCTCTTTTTACCTCGATCCACAAACGAGAAGGTGTCTGGTTTAAGGACTAGTTTGTTCAACGTATCGGTCATGTAATAATCAAAAGCCACGGTAAGCGTATCTTGATTCATGAGTGTAGTATCTGTAAGCCAATAACTGATGGTTTTGTCGCCATTCTTTTTATTGGTTACATACCATTCGCCCGATGCTTGAAAATTCAAAGGCTCTAGCTTCGGTATATACGTAACTGCCTCATTGAAGTTTAAATTCAATATATTAGGCTGCGAACGATCTGGTTTCGTCATATACTGACGCATAAAGTCTTCCTTGAACGCTAATAATAACACATCATCAGGCAAAAAATGATTGAATTCTACCTTAATAATTGTATCAACGGTCAAAGTATCTTTCCAGATGGTATCGTAACGCACTGCCGACTCAAACGTAGGTGTAAAGTCTTTTTCGATAAAGGCAATTGCCTCTCCCGGTTGGTCAAACTTATAATCGCGGTTTAGGTCTTGCAACGCATATACGCGGTAGGTACCATTGGCCACGTTACGAATGCGAAATTCTCCTTTATCGTTGGTTACAGAAGTACGGATAAAAGGAATATTCGTAAAGGCTGTATCGTCTAAGTTTGCATGCAACCCTACGGTCATCCCCTTTAATGGTTCCAACGTTTGCGCGTCAAGAACCTTTCCCGATATCATCATGGAGTCGATTGTTTCGCCTGTTGAGAATGCAAAAGAGAATCCTTCTAATGGATTCTTTTCCGTATAGTCTACAATAGCATCGTTGAAATCGATCGTATAAGTAACATTAGGAATCAGCGAATCTTGTAACTCGACAAATACCTTTTTGCCCGAAGACTTGATAATCGGCATCGACTTCTGCGGTGGTGTAACGATGATATTCTCAGAAGGTTTTTCCAATTGAATCAGCTCACTGAACTCAATCTCAATCTTCTTTTTGGTATAATTCGTTTCATTTGGCAAAGGGATACTTCTTACATATCTCGGAGGAGTTTCGTCGTAAGGCCCACCGTTAGGTGCTGCCATATTCGCACAAGACCAAAGTTGCAACAGCAATGCCGCTACAACAGACACATATGTAGTTCGATACAACGTTGTATTTCTATATTTCATCATTAAAGAGAGTTTTCATGCTATCTATTCTGCACAAAAATACAAAGTAAAATGAATTATATTATCTAATAGACAAGACTTTAAATCCTATTCGGCAATATAAACATTTCTTTTTATCACAATATTCTTTCCGCAGCTGTATTAAAGCTTGTGTATCAGAAGCATTACGCACCTCAATACCCATGTCGCGAAACTGTCTTACAATCGAGTTTTCTTCGGGTTCTAACTGCTCCATAAAATACAAAGCTCGCTCCATGTAGTTGTGTGCTCCAATGGTAGAACCGTAAGCAAACATGGTAGGAATCACCGCGTTAATAAGTATAGAGTTGATCGACCTCTTGCCCAGTTGCTTCTTCTGATTGGGCGAAGGATAATCAAAACTATAATGGGTATCCCAGTATTCGGAGGCTTGTACCGAGAATAACTGATAGAAGGAACTGAGTGTTGTTTGCTCTAAAATCCACGAAAAGAGGTGCTCATGTTGGTATAGCAAGGCTGCCAACATGGCTAGCTTGATATGAGGGAAACCCGAAGGACGGGTTCGGAGTCGTTTAAATAAAGACGGATCTAACGTATGTAGGTTGTATTTATGCTTGAGAAAGTGGTATTCGCGCTGCAATAGGAAGTAACTAAGATCGGTAGAGGCTTCTTCTTGAAGAAAACCGGCTTGTCCCAACAACAAAGCCTCTATTTGTAGCAGCGAATCACGGTGTTTGTAGATATGCTTATATGAAAGTGTTTTCGACAATAACTCCATCGGCTCGCTGTTGATACCGAAACCAAAGCTCCGAAGCAACATCACAAAGAATGCTTCATTCCAATCGTTGACCGACTGCTTATGCACCCGAAGTACATCATTCATTTTACGTTCGAGGCGCTCCGACATCAAGGCCGACATCCACGAAGAGATCGTCATCCTATCTACTCGATGAATTTGATCTGCACAGTTGAGTTTGTAACCGTCGTTCATCAACCCACTGATGCGTTTGCGCACATCGTCTCTGATTTGTAGTTGTATTTGTGGTAGAAGGATCCCATTGTGTGTTAGAATATCTTCCCGGTCTATTGTTTCTACAACATGCAGAATCACGGAATTATAAGCCGGATCGGAATGATGATTGTGCCGGTACCAATCGGACGAACGCTCGTGTATCTCGACGTTCCCTACCCAAACCTTATCATCGATCTTTATCTTCGCATTGAAAAAGTCGGGCCCTGCATCCGAATTACAAATGCCAACATCAAGTATAACAAACTCTTTTCCTGCCAAAGTTGCTGTGTGGTTGAACTCATAAAGCTTATACTTCCACGCGTATTGTAATAAACGCTCCATTTTAACAAAGTTATATTTCTGTAAAAGCAAATCTAACTGAATTTCTTTATATTTGTGGGATATAAAAGAACTAATATTTACATTTTCAGATATATATTATGAATATAGCATTGGTAGGATACGGCAAGATGGGACAAGCCATCGAAAAGATAGCAAAAGACAGAGGACACAATATTGTTTCAATCATTGATCTTTCTAATCCTGAAGATATGAACTCGGATGCCTTCAAAAGCGCTGATGTAGCTATCGAATTTACATCTCCTCATACCGCTTTTGACAACTATCTGAAATGTTTCAAGGCTGGTGTTCCTGTAGTATCGGGCACAACAGGGTGGCTTGATAAAATGGATGAAATCAAACGTATGTGTAGTGAAGAAGGTAAAACATTCTTCTACGCTTCAAACTTTAGCGTAGGTGTAAACATCTTTTTTGCGCTCAATAAATACTTGGCTAAGATTATGAACAACTTCCCATCGTATGATGTAAAAATGGAAGAAGTACACCATATCCATAAACTAGACGAGCCAAGCGGTACTGCAATTACGCTTGCGGAAGGAATCATCGAAAACATCGATCGCAAAACAAACTGGCATCTTGAAACAGAAGAAAAGCCTACCGATATTGCCATCCATGCAATCAGAGAAGGAGAAGTACCTGGTATCCACGAAATTATTTATGATTCTGAAGTTGATTACATCAGCATCAAACACGACGCTAAAAGCAGAACCGGTTTTGCATTAGGTGCTGTGCTTGCTGCCGAATTTACCGTGGGTAAAAAAGGATTCTTGGGCATGCAAGACATGTTTAAATTATAATAACCAATTGTCTTAAAACATTATGAAGAAGATTACAACACGCAGTTGGATCAAGTTCGGCATCGTAGCCGCACTTTATCTGTTGTTTACGTGGTGGGTAACATGCCCTTGGCTGCTACTTGGCTTGCCATTGATCGCAGACTTTTACCTTACTAAATACATCAACTGGAGAGCGTGGAGAAACATAAAGAACCCTGCAATACGCAGTGCTTTCGACTGGATTGAAGATATCGCATTCGCTTTAGTAGCAGTATATATCATCAACTTGTTTGTATTTCAAAACTACCAGATTCCTACTTCATCGCTCGAAAAAACGATGTTGGTTGGCGATTACTTGTTTGTAAGCAAACTCAGTTATGGTCCGCGTATTCCGAATACGCCGATCTCATTCCCGCTGGTACAAAATACCTTGCCGATTGTAAATACCAAGTCATACCTTGAATGGCCAAACTGGGGTTACAAACGTGCAAAAGGTTTCGGTCAGGTAGAGCGCAACAACATTGTCGTGTTTAACTTCCCTGCCGGTGATACCGTAGCATTAAAGGTACAAAATCCGGACTACTATGATCTTTGTTATAGAGCCGGACGCGAAGAAGTTTGGAGCAACAAAGCAATCTTCGGAGACATCGTATATCGTCCTGTCGACAAACGCGAGAACTACGTAAAACGTTGTATCGGTATGCCGGGCGATTCGCTTCAGATCATCAACAACCAAGTTTATATCGACGGACAAAAGCTAGAGAATCCGAAAGATATGCAGCTCAACTACTTCATTCAAACCAATGGCGGTATGATAACGGAAGAGCAGTTCCGAGCATTGGGAATCAGTGTAGACGATCGATACTTGGTTTCAAGTCCGAATGATTTGAACTACCTTGTAAAGTTAGGGTTTGAACCGAATGCCAACGGAGAACTAAATCCGGTTTACGATTTGCCTTTGACTCAAGAAGCACTTGCAAAGCTTCAACAATCGGGGATTGTCAAAAACATCATGGTAGAACCAAACTTCAACTCGGGAGATATGTATCCGTTAGGAGCTAACACCGGTTGGACTCGCGATAACTACGGTCCGATCTGGATTCCGAAGAAAGGTGCTACGATCAATCTGACAAAAGAAAACTTAGAGTTGTATACACGTTGCATCCGCAACTACGAAAACAATACACTGGAAGTTAAAGAAGACGGAACCGTTTTGATCAACGGTAAGCCGGAAACTACATTTACATTTAAATACGATTACTACTTCATGCTGGGCGATAACCGCCACAAATCGGCCGATTCTCGTTATTGGGGATTTGTGCCTGAAGACCATGTAATCGGAAAACCGATATTGGTATGGCTGTCGATCGATAAAGACAGAAGCTGGGGAGATGGAAGAATCCGTTGGAACCGCTTGTTTACAAGAGTCGACAACAAGTAATACCAGCTGTCGGAAAATAACTAACACGCATGAGCAAGGTTTATCTTTCAACTGCATATCTGGCCTCGATACAATACTACGCTAAACTATATAGCTACAAAGAGGTTTGTATCGAGTCGGATTGTAATTACGTAAAACAAACATTTCGCAACCGATGTATGATTGGGGCGGCAAACGGCGCAATGCCGCTTTCGATACCCATCGAAAAGCCCGACTCGCCTAAATGCAAAACGCGCGACATTCGTATCGCCGAGCATGGCAACTGGCGTCATCTGCATTGGAACGCAATCTCATCGGCCTACAATTCAACGCCGTTCTTTGAATATTACAAAGACGACTTCGTAGGCTTTTATGAAAAGAAGTACGATTTCCTTTTCGACTACAATGAACAACTTCGTGAAATGATCTGTTCACTCATTGATTTCACACCCAATGTGAGCTATTCGCACGAATACCAAACTGTAGTTGAAGAAAACGCTATAGATCTTCGTGAGAAGATTAGTCCGAAGAAGCCTTTCGATACATGGGACAACGAATTCAAAGCAATTCCGTATTACCAGGTATTTCAGCAAAAGCACGGCTTTCTACCCAACTTAAGTATTATAGATCTCCTCTTTAATATGGGTCCCGAAAGTTTGCTTATTCTTCGCGACTCGTCCCTCTGATGGGCAATAGAAACTATAAAATCCCTGTCTTTGTCACCTCGGATACTCCGAACAGACAAAAACAGGGATTTGTTATTTACTTACGAAAAGCAATTAAGCCTCTTCCGCTTTATAAAGCAATGTGTATAATTTAGACTCGTCAAAAACCTCGTTGGCAATATCCCACAGAATGCTACCATCCAAAACCTCGATCCGTTTAAACACTTCTTCAATCGTATCGTATCGGTTGTAGTGCATAAAGCTTTTGCCCAACCCTAGAAACGTACTTTCTTTGTTATCTCCCGAAACCCCCAACTGCCCGATAAGCTGACGCTTGGCCGACAGGATTTGCGAAGTAGAAAGTTTGTTCTCTCTCAATTTGCGCAGTTCTTTGTGAAGCAACGACAAACATTTATCGAGATTCTTCTGATCACAACCGAAATATACGCCAAACACTCCGGTATCGGTATACGGTGTCAAGTTAGACTCCACGTTGTAAACCAACCCATTCTTCTCACGCAATGCAATGTTTAGTCGACTGTTCATTCCGGGACCACCCAGAATATTGTTCAACAAAAACAAGCCCGTGCGACGTTCGTCATACATGCTATACGATCTACCTCCCACAAACGCATGTGCCTGAAACGTATCTTTCACGTCAGCCTTCGTAATGGCTTCTTGTGAAAGAGGTGCAACCCGGTCGTTTTTGTATTGTACCTCGGGCATATCCTTACAGTACGACTCCACCATACGTACAATCTTCTTAAATGGAGTAGACCCCATTGAAAAGAAAATCATATTAGAAGCAACGTAATGTTTATGATAAAACGACAACGACAGGTCGCGGTCAAATTCATTGAGTGTGCTTTCTTCTCCCAATATGTTATGTCCTAACGCATGGTCTTTGAAAAGAAGATTCTCAAATTCATCGTAAATCAGCTCCGATGGGTTGTCTTTGTACGAGTTAATTTCATCTAGAACTACATCGAGTTCTTTTTCTAGTTCTTTCTCGGGGAAGCGAGAATTAAATACCAAATCCGACAACAGCTCAATTGCTCTGCCGACATGTTCTTCCATAAAGATTGAATACACAAAGGTTTCTTCTTTCGTAGTATAAGCATTTAGTTCGCCTCCCACATTTTCCATTCGGTTCAGAATGTGCCAAGCTCTACGTTTGTCGGTACCTTTAAAAAGCATATGTTCGACAAAGTGAGCCATTCCAAACTCGCGCGCGAGTTCATCTCTTGTACCCGAAGCAACCCCAAAACCGCAGTAAGATACGGGCGAATTGCTCGGAAGATGAATGATTCGCAGTCCATTTGATAAAAGATGAGACTGATAATGCATATTTTTCCCTCTCTAATTTGAAGCAGCAAAATTAAAATAATACTTTTGCAAACCATTTTTCCTACGAGATTATTTACTCGTGATTATCAACGTATAATTATATTACTCAGATATGAACAACGAACACATAGTGTCTATCTTAAAAAAAGAAGCCGAAGCCGTTCTTAACATTCCCGTTTCTTCAGCTTTTGACGATGCGGTTGCGCTCATCGTAGAACACGTACACAACCAAAGAGGCAAACTGGTAATTAGCGGAATGGGCAAAGCCGGGCAAATCGCAGCAAATATTGCTACTACATTTAGCTCTACCGGAACTCCTGCATTCTTTTTGCATCCAAGCGAAGCGCAACATGGCGATCTTGGATTCATCAGAGAAGAAGACGTGATGTTGTTAATCTCTAATTCTGGGAAAACACGTGAGTTGATTGAATTGGTACATCTTACACGCGGCCTTTGCCCTGACATGAAATTTATTGTCATAACAGGAAATCCCGAAAGCCCGCTTGCACAAGAAGCAACCATCTGCTTGCCTACCGGCGGTCCTAAAGAAATATGTCCGCTTGGTCTTACACCAACCACTTCAACAACAGTGATGACCGTAATCGGTGACATCCTTGTTGTAAATACAATGAAGGCAATCAACTTTTCAAACACCGAATACGCAAAACGTCATCACGGTGGATATCTTGGCACGAAGTCAAGAGAGCAAAGTAAAGAAGAAGAATAATCCAGGCATGAGAAAAGTAATTGGCATCGGAGAGTCTATCCTCGATATAATTTTCCGCAACGACGAACCCCAGAAAGCTATTCCGGGCGGTTCTGTATTCAATACCTTGACATCCCTACAGCGTTTGGGTGTCGAGACCGCATTCATTAGTGAACTGGGCAACGATCAACCCGGCAAAATGATTCGCAAATTCATGCAAGACAATCACATGTCTACTGAATACATCGAGAACTATGCCGACCGCAAAACTCCTGTTTCGCTGGCATTCTTGAACGAGAATAACGATTCGGACTTTATCTTCTACAAAGAAGAAGGCAACGAAAGCTTAGATGTCAAACTGCCTATCATCAATCAGGACGACATTCTTATCATCGGATCTTATTATTCGGTGAATCCTTCGCTACGCAACCGTATTGTCGAGATACTCGACTATGCCAAAGAGCGTAAAGCGATCATCTTTTACGATCCAAACTTCAGAAAGCCGCATGCACATCAAGCATTGCGTCTGATGCCAACGATTATAGAAAACTTCGAATACGCCGACATCGTGCGCGGATCAACCGAAGACTTTGTCAACATCTACGGATGCGACGAATCGAAAGCCGTATATGAAGGAAACATCCGCTTCTATTGTCGTAACTGCATCTGTACTTCAGGAAGTGACGGTGTCAAGCTCTACAACGGATACATTACCAAGCAATATGATGTAGAACCCATCGAAACCGTTTCATCGATCGGAGCCGGCGATACATTCAATGCCGGCATTATCTATGGGCTTCTCAAAAACAACATCGGACTGCGCGATATTCAATATCTACAAGAACAAGATTGGGATAAGATCATAAAAATAGCTACAGACCTATCAACGGAAGTTTGCAAAAGTTATGAGAACTATATTTCCAACTCATTTGCAGAGGAATATAAGAACATCCGTTAAATATTTTCAAGAAAGACACTAACATCGATAGAGTTTGACTACTTTTGTACGAAAGGTTTTTCTTTAGTATGATAAGACGTATCCTATATTTCCTTATTCTGACGGTTGTATTGTGTAGCTGCTCCGAACCTTCATTTGAGGTGCGCACAGCTTGTAGCCGTGATAATATCGGGAACTACCTAGTAAAATGGGAAACGTTTCCTGCCATAAAAGGAAATGTAGCGATCTTCGTATCATCTACTCCAAATCATTTCAATCTCGAGAAGCCGGCTATTGTAACCGATGTAGAAAACGGAGTATCTACATACATTACAAAAGACAATACCTCTCGTCGATACTTCCTTCTTCGATTCGACAACGGTCACACCGAAATTGTATCAAACAGACATGTTCTTATGGAAAACATAGTGAATTTCAGAGACATTGGCGGATACAAAAACAAAGGTGACAAACAGTTGAAATGGGGAACGATTTATCGCTCCGGGCAAGTAGGAACCCCTTGCGAGATTGACAACAAGCGCCTTCAACGACTCGGCATTAAAACCATCGTAGACTTAAGGGATGATGAAGACTTCTTTACAAATGCCCTCATCTACGACAGCGCCCAAATCGTGCGCATTCCGATTACTGCCATGAGCAGTAGCGATGTACTACATCGCATCAAGAAACGCAAATTACGTCGTGGAGATGCTAATATCCTAATCCAGGATACCTATTTATGTTTCATGGACTCCTTGTCTGAAGAGTTTGGTAAAGCGATCGAAGTTGCTGCAGATCCCGATAATTATCCGATTCTTTATACATGCACACTTGGAAAAGATCGCGTCGGCTTTTTAGTTGCCTTTTTGATGGCAGCGTTGGATATGCCGAACCAAACTATCCGCGAAGATTATATTTCTTCCAATCAATATATGAAGTTTTCCTTTCCGCAAGAGCTTCTTAACGAGCTCGATCTCGAAGCACAAGAAACAATATCAACGTTGGTTTCTTGCAACGAGGCAAATCTCAACATCGTATTCAACGCGATCAAACGAGATTACGGATCCGTCAACAATTATCTTGAGAAGAAAATGAATCTAGATTCGAGAAAAAGAGCAAAACTCAGAGAGCTATTATTAAACTAAATCCGTTTTCAAATACGAATAGCTACCTTTGATGCTCGCATTATATATACATATAATTACATACAATTATTTTGAAAACATTTGAAGAATTAGGAGTTGCCGCGCCAATACTAAAGGCAATTCAAGAGATGGGATATGAGAATCCTATGCCAGTACAAGCAGAAGTAATTCCTTACTTATTAGGCGAAGACAACGACGTTATTGCTTTAGCACAAACAGGAACAGGTAAAACAGCCGCTTTCGGTCTTCCTGTACTACAAAAAATAGACGTTTCAAACGTACAGCCTCAGGCTCTTATTCTATGCCCAACACGCGAACTATGTTTGCAAATCGCAGACGATCTAAACGATTACTCTAAATATATCGACCACCTAAAGGTTCTTCCGGTATACGGAGGTTCAAGCATTGATACACAAATCAGAGCGTTGAAACGTGGTGTACATATCATCGTAGCTACTCCTGGTCGTCTTATCGACCTTATGAACCGTAAGGTTGTAAACATGGAAGGTGTACGCAGCGTGGTAATGGACGAAGCAGACGAAATGCTAAACATGGGCTTCACAGACAGCATCAACGCTATCCTTGCTGAAGTTCCTACCTCACGCAACATGTTGTTGTTCTCTGCAACAATGCCTCAAGGTATTGCTCGCATCACAAAACAATACATGAACAACCCTAAAGAGATCGTTGTAGGTAACAAAAACGAAGGCTCTAAAAACGTTAAGCACGTATCGTATATGGTACACGCAAGAGACAAGTACCTTGCTCTTAAGCGTATTGCCGATTACAATCCAAATATCTACGGTATCATTTTCTGTCGTACTCGTAAAGAGACTCAAGAAATTGCAGACCAATTGATCCAAGACGGTTACAATGCAGACGCACTACACGGCGAACTTTCACAAGCTCAACGTGACTACGTAATGCAAAAGTTCCGTGTTAAAAACATCCAACTACTTGTTGCTACAGACGTAGCTGCTCGTGGTCTTGACGTAGACTCGCTTACACACGTAATCAACTACGGTTTGCCTGATGACGTAGAATCATACACACACCGAAGCGGTCGTACAGGTCGTGCAGGTCGTTCGGGTACTTCTATCGCGATCATTCACTTGCGCGAAAAAGGTAA
>DLYT01000056.1:32712-33484 GCA_003447595.1 Porphyromonadaceae bacterium | reverse complement strand
GCAAACGAGATTACAGAGAAACAACTACTTAGCCTTGTAGACCGTATCGAAAAGGCAGAAGTAGACGAAACTCAAATCGAAACATTCCTTCCTACAGTTTTCCGCAAGTTAGACTGGTTGGAAAAAGAAGATATCATCAAACGCGTTATGACGCTTGAGTTTACTCGTATCTTCAAATATTACGCAGAAGCAAAAGAAATCGAAACACTTGCAGATCGTCCTCGCGGAGAGCGTGGCGAACGCGGTGAAAGAGGCGAACGTGGTGGCCGTGTTGCTACTCCAGGCTTCAAGCGTATGTTTGTGAACGTAGGTCGTATGGATGGTTTCATGCCAAACAACTTGATCGAACTTGTAAACATTCACATCCCAGGTAAAGTAAGAATCGGTAAGATCGACTTGATGAAGAGCTTCTCGTTCTTCGAAGTTGAAGAGAACGAAGCTGCTAAAGTTTCGCAATCACTTACAGGTACTGAGCTTTACGGCAAACGTATCTCTGTAGAAATCGCTGACGATAAAGCAGGTGGTTCTAGAGAAGGTGGTCGTGGTGGCCGTGGCGGACGTGACTTTGGTCGCAGATCTTCTGAAGGCGGTCGTGGTGGTCGTGACTTCGGTCGCAGATCTTCTGACGGTGGTCGTAGATCATCTGAAGGTGGTTACCGCAGAGATCGTAAACCTTCTGGCGAATTCAAAGAATATAGCCGTAGCAACAAACGCGAAGGAAGAAACAGATACTAATCATCAGATTTATCTATCATACCTAAAGGAGTTGTCA
>DLYT01000056.1:30583-32290 GCA_003447595.1 Porphyromonadaceae bacterium | reverse complement strand
TTCCATGCAGAAAAGGATCTTAGTAGAAGTTACAGTGTCGGTTTCTTTATAAAGCAATGATCTGCCAATCGTGCGGTACAAGACTTTTCGTTTCTACACGATCGTACCAAAACTGTGGAGCCATTACCACCTTACCTTTGTTTCGGTTGAGCCACGCACCCCAGAAACTAAACGTACTATTGGCTATGATATTATGCTTACACAACGACATCAGTTGCATGTCGATATAACTCGTATCTTGCTTGTGCCAGTTGATATAATGAGCCTGGTCTAATGCCAGATTCTCTTTCACCCATTCGGGATCGTCAGAGAAAATAAAGAAAGTAGGATTATCCACCAGTCCACGCATGCGTTCGATAGCTTGGTGATAATAATCGAGCCCTTTGATTACATGCAGTGCACTGTTTTTGCTCAACAGATAGTCGCCTCTGCGAATGTGGATGCTTACCGAGTTGGTTTGTTCCATGAGGCGAGTCATATCGAGATCGCGTGCATCGATCAAATCAGGAAATACAAACGTACGTTGCAACTCCTCCCGAATCGAATCCAAATAATCGTGATGCTGCCAATATCCCACAAAACAGCCCGACTGATCCACCATAGAAGCATCGTATTTAAACTCTGCTTTCTCGCGAATCAATCCATATCTTTTTCGCAAATACTTGAGGTATTTACGTTCGGTTCGGTGCACACTCCAATTAAACCACCGTCCTATTCGGGCAATATTTCGAAACGACAAAGGCACAGCTCCCTCTATACCAAAAATACGATCGAGCTCGTAACCGTTGTGTTGCGGAAACAAAAGAAAGTTAGAGGTATCGAGCGAAAGCGTTTTCGACGAAGTCATGTGTTGCTTCAAGTATAGGTAGAAAGCATATTGAAACATCTGATTTCCAAGTCCGCCGTGAATGTATATTTGCTGCATATGAAAATAATAAAGCGTTGTAAAAGAAAAGCCCGAGACACGATCTTTGCTATCATGTCTCGGGCTTTGATAGATATATCTAAATCGTATTACTTGTAAAGCTTCAATTCGTTTACAAGGCGAGGACATTTGCCCCAACGATCGATCATAAACAATACATAGCGGATGTCGACACTGATCGTGCGTTGCAATGCCGGCTCAAATGCGATATCGCCACTCATTGCTTCCCAGTTGCCGTCGAAAGCAAGACCGATCAAGCGACCGTTGCCATCGAATACAGGACTACCCGAGTTACCACCGGTGATGTCGTTGTTTGAGATGAACGCAATGTTCAAATCACCATTCTTGTTCGCGTACTGACCGAAGTTTTCTTTGCGGATAAGCTCCAGAATTTCCGGTTGTACGAAGAACTCATCGTCTTCAGGGTTTTGTTTTTCCAAGATCCCTTTGCTAGTTGTAAAGTATGCGTACTCTGCCGCGTCGAAAGGAATGTAACCTTTGATAGAGCCGTAGCTTAAACGCATGGTGAAGTTGGCGTCTGAGTAGAAAATACGGTCAGGATACATCTGCATCAAACCGGCAAGGAACAAACGCTCGCCTTTCTCGATGTCGTAAGCATAACCGGCAAGATCTTGTTGCAATGCATAGTAAGCCATCATTACAGAGTTTGACAACTCTACAGCAGGGTCTTTTTGCAATTTCTTGATACCGCCTTTAGAGCTTAGTTCTTTCTCGATGCTAGCCAACGATGTAAGCTTTGTTTTAGCAAACACGTGGTCTAC
>DLYT01000056.1:29407-30236 GCA_003447595.1 Porphyromonadaceae bacterium | reverse complement strand
GCATCTTCAAGAACTTGTGCGTTTGCTTGTTTGTCGTCAATACTTTCTACCGCTCTTGCGATACGTACCAACTCACAACCTGAGATCATTGTTTCGCTCAAGTAAGTTGCCGCTTTGCGTAGTGAGTCGCTACCTGTGTATCCTTTCTCTAGCAATGGCAATACTTCGCCGTACAATTCTTTACGTGCAGGATCTGCATTTACCCAAGTATTGAAGTTCTTTTCGATATCTTGTTTGCGTTCGATTACCCCAAGACGTGCAAGACCTTTGTTCATACCGATCGAGTTTTTCCAGTAGTTTGAGCTACCTGCATACTTCGAAGCATACTTGATGCGCGTAGCATCGTCGGCACGCATGGCTTCTTTCCAGATGTCTTGCTTCTCTCCTCTTACCTCGATACGTGGTTTGTTTGAGTCGTCGATGCGTTGTTGCACACCCCATGAAGATAGGTAACGTTGTGTACTACCCGGGAAACCGATGGTCATCGCGTAGTCGTTTTCTTCGTAACCTTTCAACGACACTTCCGGTACGTAGTTTGGTTTGTAAGGCTTGTTGTCTTTGTTAAACTCTGCCGGCTGATTGCTCGCGTCGGCATATACACGGAATACAGAGAAGTCGCCCGTGTGACGTGGCCACATCCAGTTGTCGGTGTCACCACCAAACTTACCAACTGATGAAGGTGGCGCGAATACCATACGTACGTCTTTAAATACTTCGTATACTTGAACGTAGTATTTGTTGTTTGAGTAATATGAATATACTTCTGCTTGTACAAATGGTTTCTTTGAAAGCGAGTCGCTGATCACTGTCATCACAGAGTCGGCTTTCG
>DLYT01000056.1:26406-29147 GCA_003447595.1 Porphyromonadaceae bacterium | reverse complement strand
ATCGTATTCTTTAGGAAACGTACTTCCAATCCTTCGATCGGAATCTCTTGTTCCATCGATTGTGATACGAAACCGTCTTTCAAGTAATCGTGTTCTACCGAACTTTTTGATTGGATAGCTCCGTAACCACAGTGGTGATTGGTAAAGATCAACCCTTGATCTGATACTGCGATACCGGTACATCCGCCACCGAATATAACAACCGCGTCGCTTACCGACGGACTTGTTGTGCTATAAAGACTGTCATAAGGCAAGGTGAATCCGAGCGCTTTCATTTGCTCAAGATTCTTTTTGTTCAGCTCATTTAGCAGATACATTCCCTCGTCTGCATAAGCTCCTTGTGCAGCAAGAGCCAAGGCTCCTGCCATCCATAAACTTTTAAAATACTTCATGTTGTTGTGTTATTCTATAATTAATTTCACGTTGCTTACTTCCGTTCGTGCCGACAACCACTCTTTGATCTTCTCACGTTGTGCTTGGTCCATTCGTCCTTCTATCTTCAAATATACAAGGATCAAGGTATCGGCTTTCTGGGTGTTCAAATTTACGATTTCAGATTTATTGATCGAAACATCTTGTACCGAAGGAAACAAGACTTTCATCTCCGGAGCTAGCGAAAAGCTCAATTCAGAGACGGTACGATACGACTCGAGACTGCGTTGCAGCGAGTCGATCATCTGATCTTTTTGTTGAATGGTTTGCTCGCCCGATTTGTAAAGGTCGGTCAATACCATCGACTTCAGTTCGTTGATGTCGGTATCAGGACCTGAGAATCCTTGTTGTACCACCAGTGTCATGTTGCCAAGACCATAGTCTTTTAGCTTCTTTTGCGCTACGTCGATTGCCATTTCGGGCACTTTATCTCCTACCAATACCACCTTTAGCTCTTTGTCGTTGCCATTGAAAAGAACTTTCTTACTGATAATCTGTGTACCCGGAAAGTCTAATTCTTTTGCTACATAGACCGAAACCTGTGAGTTCAAGAAGGATGTGCGGATCATATTATAACTTAAGAAAAGACTGGGAACAATGGTAAAGAATACAATCACTCCGATATAGCGTGCTACTCGTTTCTCCTTTACTTTGTCGATAAGTGATATCTTGGAGAAGCGCAACAGACGTACCACGATCAGTGTAGATAAACTGATGAATACGGTGTTGATAAAGTATAAATAGAAGGCACCGAAGAAATAAAAGAAATTGCCCGTTGCCAATCCGAAACCTGCCGTACACAAAGGTGGCATCAAGGCGGTCGCAATGGCAACACCCGGAATTACATTCCCTTTGAGCTTGGTTGAACTGGCTACAATACCGGCCAAACCACCAAACAATGCGATGAGTACGTCATAAATGGTGGGTTGTGTACGAGCCAATAACTCCGATTGCGCTTCACTCAAAGGTGATAGCAAGAAGTAGATTGTAGAGGTAAGTACACTAAATAACGTAGCAATGGCATAGTTCTTGGCCGATTTCTTGATCAAGTCTATATCATTAATCCCCAATCCAAGACCAAATCCCATGATGGGTCCCATCAGTGGAGAGATCAACATGGCACCGATAATAACAGCCGTCGAGTTGGTATTTAGTCCCAGCGATGCAATGAATGTGGCAAAGATCAAGACCCACAAGTTCGCTCCTCTAAACTCAACACCTTTGTAGATACTGTCTATTGTTGCGCGTTCGTCGTCTTTCTCTTGGTGAATATCAAGAATACGCTTGAGGAATTCTTTGATCGAAAAATACACCTTGAATCGTTCCATAATACAATAGTGGCAATTAGATTACTTGATAAATTTATTAATGATCGGTACATGCGACAATGGTAAGTCGCGCTTTACCATAAAAGCAATATAAATGAATAGCAATCCGGTACGTGCGGCGAGTTTTAAGAATAAGTTATCGATAGGCAGATACATTCCGATGGCATACAATACCATTGCCAACGAAAAGTAAATGAAGAACGATTTCAAATCGTACTTGATCGGATACTTCTTTTGCCCGATAAAGTAAGAAGCCAACATCATAACCAGGTTGCAAATAAGCGATGCCCACGCACAGGCCATAAAGCCATAAACGGGAACAAATGCTACAAGTATCGCAATGGTAATGGCCAATCCGGTAAATGAGAAGTAAGCTCCCCACTCCGTTTTGTCGATTAGTTTATACCACAACGACAGGTTGAAATAAATACCGAAGAATGTTTCTCCCATCATGACCAACGGTACTACCGGCAACCCTACATAGTATTCGGGGGTAACCAATAGCTTGAAGATGTCGATGTAAAACATCACTCCTATAAATATTAACAAAGAAAAGATGATAAAGTATTTCATCGCTTCCGAATAAAGTACTTTGTTGTCGGCTCCTTTGCTCTTGGCAAAAACAATGGGTTCGTACGCAAATCGGAATGCTTGATTAAACATCACGATTACCATGGCTAGCTTAAGGCAGGCTCCGTAAATACCCAATTGTGCATCGGCAAACTCGCGTTGCTGATCGTCGAAAAGCATTGGGAAGAGAATGGTTCCGATGGTTTTGTTGGCTTGCCCGGCAATACCGAGTATCAAGATCGGATAGGTATACTTTAGCATCTTCTTCAACAAACTCCAATCGGCCTTGCTTTTCAATCCCGACATATCTGGAATAAGCGACAGTAATATAATACTCGAGGCAATCAGATTGGATACGAACACATAACCTACTCCATAGTCGGGATTATAGAACCAGCTGATAAGTGCGGG
>DLYT01000056.1:25317-26147 GCA_003447595.1 Porphyromonadaceae bacterium | reverse complement strand
ATAGCTCCGACATTGAATAGTCTCAGTGTGGCAAACTTGATGGCTCGCTTTTTATAGCGCAGATAAGCAAACGGAATCGCACAGAATGCGTCGATTGCAATGATCACCGCCATGATCATGATGTAGTCTTTGTGATCCGAATACTCGAGGTATTTACTAATCGGAGTGAGAAAGAGGACAATCAATCCTATAAATAATGCAGAGGTAGAAGCTAGTGCCGACAAGGCCGTTGCATAAACTCCGTTTGTGTTGGTGGTGTTTTTCTCATTTATATATCTGAAGAATGTGGTTTCCATTCCGTAAGTCAGTATTACAAACAATAGAGCAACCCAACTATACAGATTGGTAATGATACCGTTGTCACTCTCGGTAAACATGCGCACATACATCGGAGTGAGCAGCCAGTTGAGCAATCGCCCCACTATGCTGCTTACTCCATATATGGCTGTATCTTTCGCAAGGTTTTTGATTCCTTCCGCCATAATGTTTTATTCAAATAAGAATCCCTGGTCTCCACCCACGCGAGTGCGACCGAGATGTTTATACGCTAATTCAGTAACTTCTCGTCCTCGTGGTGTACGCTTGAGGAAACCTTCTTTGATCAAGAACGGTTCGTACACTTCTTCCAAGGTGCCGGGGTCTTCACCCAAAGCTGTTGCAATGGTGGTAAGTCCTACCGGTCCGCCGCCAAACTTGTCGATCAGTGTTGTGAGTACTTTGTTGTCCACTTGATCGAGTCCGTAACGGTCGATGTTCAATGCTTCGAGTGCATATCTTGCAATCTCAACTTCGATATCTCCCGAACCTTTTACTTGGGCAAAGTCTCTCAC
>DLYT01000056.1:23223-25056 GCA_003447595.1 Porphyromonadaceae bacterium | reverse complement strand
CTCTGTTCGCATGCTACTCCGAGCAAACCGGCCGAACGCAATACAATCTTTGTCAACGTATCCATATCGTAATACTCGAGGTGCATGTTGATACCGAAACGGGCACGAAGCGGACTTGTCAACAAGCCACTGCGTGTAGTTGCTCCTACGAGTGTAAAGGGATTCAAGTCGATTTGAATGGAACGGGCACTTGGTCCTTTGTCGATCATGATGTCGATGCGGTAATCTTCCATTGCCGAATAGAGGTATTCTTCAACAACCGGACTCAAACGGTGAATTTCGTCGATAAACAAAACGTCGTTCGGTTCGAGTGAAGTTAGGATACCGGCAAGGTCGCCCGGTTTATCAAGAACAGGACCCGAAGTAACTTTAAAGCCTACTCCTAGTTCGTTCGCAATAATATTTGATAATGTTGTTTTCCCCAATCCGGGAGGTCCGTGCAACAAAACGTGATCGAGAGCTTCGCCGCGCATGCGTGCCGCCATTACAAAGATTTGAAGGTTTTCAACCACTTTGTCCTGACCGCTAAAGTTTTCGAATGCTAACGGGCGCAACGCGTTTTCGTAATCGCGCTCTTTCTCGATGGGACGCTGGTCGCGTATGTCAAAACTGTCGTTCATAGCTCACTTGTTAATCTCTTACAAACGTACATAATCTTTTCCATTTGCCACAGGTTTATAAGGTCGTCTTCATAGCTGTTAACAACCGGCAAGATTTATAAACTCAACAACGTTATTCACAACTGTTGATAACGTTAGCATGCAATGCTTTTTTACAGATCTAGTTCTCTTGTGCTCAAGAGTCTATCCAGTTATCAACAGATTGTTGATATCTGTGGATAAGCGACACAAAAAAGGAGATCCTCATGGCTGAAGACCTCCTTTCATTATCTGATATTTTCGTTTATTCGGCAAAGGTTAGTCCTTGCAACTTGTTCCACGCGCCACGTGTAAAGTCGGGTATTTCTACCGGAATACTTCCGTTCTTTACCGACAACTCGGTGAGCTCTGTCAAACACGACCATTCGGCCGCGTCGTATACATCTTGGTCGAGTGGCAATCCGTTGCGCAAACAGTAAACAAGACGGTAGTCCATGATGAAGTCCATTCCGCCATGGCCTCCTACTTTACGGGCTTTTTCTCCGACTTCCTTAGTAATCGGATGTTCATATTCAGCAAGTACTTGTTTGCGTTGTTCGTCGTTCAAGAAACCATGCGCATCCGGATCAAAAGCCAATCCCTCCATCGGATACTTTTGGCAATATCCCTTGGTACCGCTTACGGTATGCAGTCGACTATACGGACGCGGACTGGTTACATCGTGTTGCACCATAATGGTTTTTCCTTTCTCGGTACGGATGATCGTGGTATTCATATCGCCGCGTGCATAGTGTCCTTTGGCTTGCTTCGAGTCTTTGCCAAATTTATTCTCGGCATATTGGGTCATCCCTTTCTGATCTGAAGATACCGAAACAAGGTAGTTCATTTTATCTCCGCGGTGAATGTTCATGATTTGGCAAATGGGACCTAGTCCGTGCGTCGGATACAAATTGCCGTTGTGCTTGGCATTGTAGTCGAGTCGCCACATATTATAATAGGCATTCTCGTCGAAGTTGGATGAGCGCAAGTCGTGTATGTATGCTCCTTCGCCATGTACAATGTCGCCAAACTTACCTTGTTGTGCCATGTTGAGCGTTGCCATTTCGAAGAAATCATAACAACAGTTTTCGAGCATCATGCAGTGACGGCGTGTTTGCTCGGCAGTATTCACAAGGTCCCAACATTCGCTTACCGACATGGCGGCCGGAACTTCTATCGCCACATGCTTGCCTTG
>DLYT01000056.1:16168-22966 GCA_003447595.1 Porphyromonadaceae bacterium | reverse complement strand
GTCGATGTCGTCTCGTTCGCACACTTTCTTCCAGTCGTTTTTGTCTGTATAGGCATCGGCCGGTTGATGGTTGTTCTTCTTGAGGGTGTTTTGCGCCCGCTCCACTTTCTCGGGAACAACATCACACAGTGCTTTTACCTCTACGCCTTCGAGCGACATAAAACGATAAACAGCTCCGCTTCCTCGATTGCCTAATCCGATAAATGCGACTCGAACGGTGGGGATAGGATCACAGGCTAACTTTAATACATCTGTTTGTCCGGCTGCTCTTTTGGGAGTGTCGAGCTTAATAGCTCGCGGGTTCTCTGCATACACGATTTGCGTTGCAAATAGTAAAACGAACAGACCGATGGTCTGTACCATGTTTTTCATGCTCATTCGCTTTGTAGTTTTTGAAGTTATTATTTGGTCCGAATAATGATCCTTGTTTTGATAATCACCTATCAAACAAGGAGCTATAGATTAAGATTACTTCACAAAAGTACAAAAGAAAATGAGACGTGCAATTTATAAGCTGCTCAATATCAACGAATCTATTTCTGCTTGGCCAAATTCATATAGTACTGGCGTTTCGATTCGTCAAAATGTTCGATGGCATAACGCAATGCCGTGCGGGGCATCGTTGCCGCAAATTCATCTAGAAATAGGCACAAGCGTTCGCGGTCTTTCTTTCCTACTTCCCGCAATACCCATCCTACGGCTTTGCGCATCAGATCGTGCTCGTGATAGACAAGTATGCGAGCCAACTGCAAGGCGTCGTCGAGATCACCTTTGCGCACAAAGGCCAACGTAGTTACAATGGAAATGCGTTGTTCCCAAAGCAGACTGCTTTTTGCTAGTTGGTACAACAGATCTCTGTCGCGCTCTTTGAGGTATGCCCCCAATATCTTATCGGCCGATAAGTCTACCAGATCCCAGTTGTTGATGTAGTTGGTGTGCGAAAGATAGAATTGGACAATCTCTTCTCGGTATGCTTCACTTGCTTTTTTGTATTGCTCAATCAAGATGTGCAATGCAACCAATCTGCATTCATGAAATGGGGATTGTATGAGTTGGTGGAGTTCTTCTATCGGGGTTGCTTTGTATGCTTTGGCTACTTTGCGCGATTCGGGTACAACAATGCCAAGAAATAGATCGCCTTCGCCGTATTGTCCTTTTCCGGTTTTGAAGAAACGCATCAGATGCTTTGCTTTCTCTTCATTTCCTAAAAACTGCAATGTGTTCTCGATCTCTTTTGCCGTGCAAATAATCTCGGTTGTGCCGGTTTCGTTACTTCCCGATTTCGTTTTCGAATCCTGAGTGTGTGTAGTCATCGTTGTTGCTTTTATTGCCCCAAAGATAGTCTACTTTTGTCTTCATTGAAAACGTTATTTCTGGTCCTTTTTGCAGGAATTGAAAGGTTGTGTTTTGGTGTAATTTTAGAACCGGTAGTTATGATAATATACGTTAGTTATTAACAGCTATCAACGTTGTCAATATACTCATAATTAGACGAAAGCATAACTATTAACAAGGTTATCAACAATTCGTTTATAAGCATAACCTTGAGCATTTATATACTATATGAACAACTAAATATTACACCTTTAACAACGGGTCTAAACTCGCTGAGAATTGCGTATTTGATTTGCGACGAACAGTTGTACGGATATATTAAATTCTCAGAAAACAAAACCTTGCATGGTTTTTAAGCTCACGTAGAAAAAGTGCAATCTTCGTTGTCCGCGCAAAGAACCTTTGTTGGTATGACTGCATAGTCGTGCATGTTTGCGATTTTATAATTGAGGCTCTTTTGATCGAAACATACAGACTATGTATTTTATTTAAATTTGATTCCTTGCAATATTTCGAAGCTACCGCTCTGTGTTCAGCGCAAAAAGCTCTATCTTCGTTTTAAAGATTTCACACAGATATAACGAACCGCTTAATCATATCTTGCAGGATGGTTTTAAACTACATTTGGATTTCATTCTTCCTGATCGCTTTTGTCGTTGCAATCGGTAAAGCGATCTTCCTCGGTGATCTCGCTATCTTCGGCGAAATAATCAACAGCTCGTTTACGACGGCCAAGAGTGCTTTCGAGATTTCGCTCGGACTAACGGGAGTCTTAACTCTTTGGTTGGGGATCATGAAGATCGGAGAAAACGGAGGCATGGTTCAGATGTTTGCCCGATTGGCTGCGCCACTTTTCGGAAAGTTATTCCCATCACTGCCCAAAGACCATCCGGCTACGGGTTCGATCTTTATGAACATCTCGGCCAATTTGCTGGGTCTCGACAACGCGGCCACACCGATGGGACTGAAAGCGATGCAGGAGATGCAAGAACTAAACAAGCAGAAAGACGCGGCATCCGATCCGATGATCATGTTTCTTGTTCTCAATGCGTCGGGACTTACGCTGATTCCGATCAGTGTAATGGCGTACCGCGCTCAACTCGGAGCCACTAATCCGTCCGACGTTTTCCTTCCGATATTGATCGCAACGTTCGCTGCTACGGTTGCCGGCATTATAGCCGTTTGCATCAAGCAGCGCATCAAGATATTTGACAAGACACTGATGTCTTTCTTCGGCATTATTACCGCAATCATCGTAGGCTCGTTGTATGCGTTCAATCGTATGACGCAAGAAGAGGTTTCGCTTTATTCATCTTTTATAGCCAATTTAATACTTTTTGGAGTGATAGTTGGTTTTATAATAAGTGCGGTAAGAAAGAAGATAAACGTATACGACTCGTTTATCGAAGGGGCGAAAGACGGATTCAAAACGGCCGTTACAATCATTCCGTACCTGGTAGCAATACTCGTGAGCATTGGGATGTTTCGTGCATCGGGCGCAATGGATTACCTGATCGATGGAATCGCTGCTTTGTTTACCGCAATGGGTATGAACAGCGACTTTGTGGCTGCTTTGCCTACCGCATTTATGAAACCGCTAAGCGGTAGCGGTGCACGCGGTCTGATGATTGATACGATGAATCATTACGGAGCCGACTCTTTCGTGGGCCGACTCTCATGTATATTCCAAGGGGCTACCGACACCACGTTTTATATCGTGGCCGTTTATTACGGTAGCATCGGGGTTAAAAATACGCGCTACACAATTTCATGCTCGTTGCTTGCCGATTTGTTCGGTATCATCGCGGCAATTGTAATCGCGTACTTGTTCTTTCAAATTATATAATTACAACGATATGGCAGTAAGTTATTACGCGGAGGATATAAAGATGCCTTCACTTAAACGCAGAGAAACGACAAAATGGATTCGCGAAGTAGCGGCACTTCACCACATGAAGGTGGGCGATGTTGCTTACATCTTTTGTTCGGATGAGAAGATCCTTGAAGTAAACAAAGAGTATCTTCAACACGATTATTATACCGACATCATCACGTTCGATTATACCGAAGATGGCGTTGTCAACGGTGACGTGTTTATCAGCCTTGATACCGTAAAAAGCAACGCGGAGGAGTTTGGTGTTACGTTCGACCAAGAGTTGCACCGAATCATTATTCACGGCATTCTGCATCTTTGCGGCATCGATGACAAAGGTCCGGGCGAAAGAGAAAACATGACAGCTAAAGAGAACGAAGCTTTAGCGTTATTAAACAATACGGCATCACTCTGAATGCTTGAGATATAGTATATTTGCATTCGAGTTTACATGAGCAAAAAATATGGATTTTAAATACGACGTAATTGTAGTCGGTGCCGGACATGCCGGTTGCGAGGCAGCAACAGCTGCGGCAAACCTCGGTTCGAAGACGCTTCTCATCACAATGGATATGAACAAGATTGCACAAATGAGTTGCAATCCTGCCGTGGGCGGTATCGCCAAAGGCCAAATCGTGCGTGAGATAGATGCGTTGGGCGGCAACATGGGTGTAATCACCGACAAAACAGCTATCCAATTCCGAATGCTTAACTGCTCTAAAGGACCTGCAATGTGGAGCCCGAGAGCGCAAAGCGACCGCGAGAAGTTTAGCAACGAATGGAGAGAAGTAATTGAAAATACGCCAAACCTATACATGTGGCAAGATGCGGTTCGCAATCTGATTGTTGAAGACAACGTTGTGAAAGGCGTGCGCACGTATATGGGAGTTGAGTTTTATGCCAAAACGGTAGTCCTTACCAACGGAACTTTCCTAAACGGACTGATCCACATCGGACGCCAGCAATTTGGCGGCGGTCGTATGGCCGAGCCGGCAACAAGCGGTATTACCGAACAATTGGTTGAGCTTGGCATGGAAGCCGGACGTATGAAAACGGGAACTCCTGTTCGTATCGACGGTAGAAGCATCAACTTTGAACTGGCCGAAGAGCACACAGGCGACATGGACTTTCACAAGTTCTCTTACCTTACTCACGAGCCAAAGACACTTAGACAACGCAGCTGCTGGATGGTTTACACCAATCCGGAAGTACACGAGATATTGAGAAGCGGTCTCGACGACTCGCCTCTTTACAACGGACAGATTCAAAGTATCGGTCCGCGCTATTGCCCAAGTATCGAAACGAAGATCGTTACCTTTGCAGAGCGCGAAAGACATCAACTGTTTCTAGAGCCCGAAGGAGAAAATACGCAAGAGTATTATCTAAATGGATTCTCTTCTTCACTTCCACTCGAAGTACAGCTCGAAGCATTGAAGAAAGTACCGGCATTGAAAGATGTACACATCTACCGTCCGGGATATGCAATCGAATACGATTACTTCCCGCCAACGCAGTTGAAGCATACACTCGAGACGAAGCAAATCGAAAACCTTTTCTTTGCCGGACAGATCAACGGAACTACCGGATATGAAGAAGCAGCCGGACAAGGTTTGATGGCGGGGATCAATGCCCACCAAAAAAGCATCGACGGAGAGCCGTTTGTATTGGGACGCGACGAAGCCTATATCGGTGTGCTTATCGACGACCTTGTAACAAAAGGTGTAGATGAACCGTACCGTATGTTTACTTCTCGTGCCGAGTATCGTATCTTGCTTCGCCAAGATGATGCCGATATGCGACTAACCGAAAAAGGTTTCAACCTCGGACTAGCAACGCAAGAACGCTACGACCTACTTGTTGAGAAGCGTGCGCATCGAGATCGCATCATTGAGTTTGCGAAGACTTATTCGATCAAACCTCAATACATAAACGAAGCGCTCGAACAACGTGGCACCTCTCCGCTTAAGCAAGGATGCAAGCTTTATGATCTTGTTTTGCGTCCGCAATTGAATCTATACGATATCGCCGAAATGGTTCCGGCCTTCAAGGAAGAGCTTGATAAAACTCCGGAAAATAGAAAAGCGGAAATCATTGAAGCGGCAGAAATTTTGATGAAGTACGACGGATACATTCAGCGCGAGCAAATGATCGCCGACAAGATAAACCGTCTCGAGAACATCAAGATTAAAGGACGTTTTGATTACAACGAAATCAAATCTCTATCGACCGAAGCCAGACAAAAGCTTTCGGCTATTGATCCCGAAACCATTGCTCAGGCAAGCCGCGTACCAGGGATATCGCCAAGCGATATAAACATTCTTTTGGTTCTCTTAGGAAGATAATCCACACCAAATAGATATCTTTAAAACTCCTCTTTCCGACTTCTCGCAACCCTAACGCCAGAATCAGAAAGAGGAGTCTTTTGTTTCACGTGAAACATTAACTAAGTTGTGTTAACTTCTTAAAATTGAAAGCGTAATGAATAATGAATTAAAGCAGATAACGGGGAACATTGTGGATCTCGTATCAAAAGAGATATATGGAGCTGTCCTTACAGTGGATGGCGGAAAGATTACAAACATCGAGCGTACAGGCAAAGATGAAGGGCGCTTCTTGATGCCCGGATTCATAGACGGGCATGTGCATATCGAGAGCTCAATGACTACTCCATCTAACTTTGCGAAGGCTGCCGTGAAGCACGGAACAATTGGTGTGGTAACCGATCCGCACGAGATTGCGAACGTAATGGGTATTGAAGGGATCGACTACATGATTGAAAATGCAGAAGGGATTCCTTTCTACTTTTGCTTCGGCGCGCCATCGTGTGTTCCTGCTACTCCGTTCGAAACTTCGGGTGCAAAACTAGAAGCAGCAGACATCGAGAAGTTGATGAAACGAGACGATATTCATTTCCTTGCAGAGGTGATGAACTTCCCGGCTGTTGTGTATAACGATGCCGATATGCATGCCAAACTAAACGCGGCTAAAGCAAATAACAAACCGATCGACGGACACATTCCGGGGATCGAAGGAGAGCTTTTGAAGAAGTACATCGCGTGCGGTATTACAACCGACCACGAATGTGCAACACTCGAAGAAGCAATCGAGAAGTGCGATCTTGGGATGAAGATTCAGATCCGTGAAGGTAGTGCTGCGAAAAACTTCGAAGCCTTGCACCCACTCTTCAAAGATCATGCCGATATGACGATGCTTTGTAGCGACGACCTTCACCCGGCCAATCTAAAAGAAGGTCACATCAATCTACTCGTGAAGCGAGCACTTGACAAAGGATACAATGTTTTCGACGTACTTCGTGCAGCCTCTTACAATGCCATCAAGCACTATAATATGAAAGCCGGTTTGCTACAACAAGGAGACAATGCCGACTTCATCGTGGTAGACAACTTGAAAGATTTGCATGTCCTTTCAACTTATGTGAAGGGCGAATGTGTCTTTGACGGAAAAGAGTCTAAGATTATAGCTCCTGTTTCGAAGGTGATCAACAACTTCAATATTGAGAAGATCTCGGAGCAAGATTTGGCGGTTTATCCGGAAACGAATCGCATCAAAGTAATCCGTTGCTTCGATGG
>DLYT01000056.1:2128-15934 GCA_003447595.1 Porphyromonadaceae bacterium | reverse complement strand
TTGTTTCGAATGTTGAAGAAGACATCTTGAAGATCGTGGTTGTAAACAGATACGTACAAAGCAAACCTGCCGTAGGTTTCATCAAAGGTGTAGGACTAAAACGTGGAGCATGCGCCGTAAGCATCGCGCACGACAGTCACAACATCATTGCCGTGGGTTGCTCCGATCATGAAATCTGCAAAGCAATCAACGCAATCATCGAAAGCAAAGGTGGTATTTCTGTAATTGACGGAGGCGAAACAACGCTACTTCCGCTCGAAATCGGAGGCATCATCAGCAGTAAAGAGATCGATGAAATCGACTCATTGTACGAAGCATGCAATCAAAAAATCAAAGCCATCGGTTCTACATTACACGCGCCTCAGATGACGTTATCGTTTATGAGTTTGCTCGTAATCCCGAAAATTAAGATCGGCGACAAAGGACTGTTTGACGTAACCAAGTTTGAGTTTACATCACTTTTCGAATCATGAATGAAGTAGAACAACATATACAATCCATTCTTTCGGTTCTTCCCGACAAGCCGGGATGCTATCAATACTTCGATGAAAAGGGAGTAATCCTTTACGTCGGAAAGGCAAAGAATCTAAAGAAAAGGGTTTCTTCATACTTTAATAAGAATCACGATTCAACCAAAACCCGTGTCCTCGTAAGGAGGATACGGGATATTAAATATATCGTGGTCAACAGCGAGGAGGATGCTCTTTTGCTCGAAAACAGTTTGATCAAACAATACAAACCACGCTACAATGTATTGTTGAAAGACGACAAAACCTACCCTTCTATCGTCATCAAAAACGAATACTTCCCGCGTGTATTTCAAACACGCAAGATCGTGAAAGACGGATCGGTTTACTTTGGCCCGTATAGTTCGCTTCCGCTGGTTCGGATTATGCTCGAAATGATCAAAGACCTCTACCCGATCAGAACGTGCAAATTGCCGTTAACCCCCGAATCCATCGCGCAAGGAAAATACAAAGTATGCCTGCAATATCATATCAAACGCTGCAAAGGTCCGTGCGAAGGTTTGCAATCGCTCGATGAATACAATAAAAACATCGCGGCCGTAAAGGAGATCTTAAAAGGAAACATCTCGCAAGTGAGCAACATTCTCTTCGAGGAGATGCAAGCGTTAGCGGGCGAACTCAAATTTGAAGAAGCACAAAAGATAAAAGAGAAGTTCGATCTTGTCGAAAATTACCGTTCCCGTTCGGAGGTAGTTTCACCGTCGCTCAACAACCTCGACGTATTTTCGTATGCAGAAGAAGGCGACTCGGCCTACATCAATTACCTGCACGTGCGCAACGGATCCATTACGCAAGCCTACACTTTCGAGTATAAACGCAAACTCGACGAACCGAAAGAAGAACTACTTGGCTTGGGTATCGTAGAGATGCGCACCCGCTTTAAGAGCTTGGCTCGAGAGATCATCGTTCCGTTTATGCCCGATATCGAGATATCGGAAACAACCAAATTCATCGTTCCTCAAAAAGGAGAAAAGAAGAAACTGCTCGATCTTTCGGAGAAGAACGTGAAGCAATACAAGCTCGACCAGCTCAAACGTGCCGAGAAATTGAACCCCGAACAACGGATGGTTCGCATCCTTTCAACCATGCAAAAGGATCTTCAACTACACGACTTACCAATGCATATCGAGTGTTTCGATAACTCGAATATTCAAGGAACGAATCCGGTAGCTGCGTGTGTTGTATTCAAAAAAGCGAAACCATCGAAGAAGGATTACCGACACTTTAATATCAAAACCGTGGTTGGCCCCGACGACTTTTCATCGATGAATGAGATTGTATATCGTCGTTACAGTAGGCTCGTCGAAGAGCAGCAGCCCCTACCCAATCTCATCGTTATCGACGGTGGAAAGGGACAATTGCATGCCGCGGTAGATGCGTTGAAATCGTTGAATCTCGAAGGTAAGATCCCAATCATCGGTATCGCAAAACGACTCGAAGAGATCTTCTTCCCGGGAGATCCTATCCCTTTGTATCTCGACAAGAACTCCGAAAGTTTGAAATTGATTCAGCAACTCAGAGACGAAGCCCACCGCTTTGGTATCACCTTCCACCGCCAGAAACGAAGCAAAGGACAAACTACTTCGGAGCTCGACAGCATTAAAGGAATCGGTGATAAAACAAAGACGCTTTTGCTCAACAAATACAAAAGCATCAAACGACTCAAGGCTGCTCCTTTTGAAGAGATCGTTACTTTGCTTGGCCCGGTAAAAGCGAAAGTTTTGTTTGAAGGCTTGGGTGTAACATCGCTTTCAACGACGGAACAAAAAGAATCCTGAGTATCTACCGATAATTATATCTAACTTTGCCTTGCAAGGAATAGGAAAACCTTTTTCACTGACGCAGCGTGAGTAAATTTGCGCACGCTCCGTCAGTGAATTCATTCACGCTGCGTGAGCAAAAACAGTGACGCTGCGTCGGTAAAATCACGCACCATGCGTGACTGAAAACACCTTTCCGAGTGATGCAAAAAAGAAAACACTTCCTAAAAAATAAATCTATTTCTCGCGCAGGTTGTTTCATAACAGGAAGCAATTGGCGCCACAAAACGAACTGAAAAATGAGAACCGTTATACAGCGCGTAACCGAAGCATCGGTTACTATTGATCAACAATTGTATTCCTCTATTGGTAAAGGAATGATGATTCTGGTGGGTATCGAAGAAGCAGACACCGAAGAAGACATCGATTGGTTGGTAAAGAAGATCTCAAATCTTCGCATCTTCGACGATGAAAACGGAGTAATGAATAAATCAACGCTCGATATCGACGGAGATATTCTTATAGTAAGTCAGTTTACCTTACACGCTTCTACTAAAAAAGGAAACCGACCTTCGTACTTCAAAGCAGCTCGCCCCGAAACAGCAACCCCTCTTTATGAATCATTCTGCAAGCAGATGGGCGAAACAATCGGGAAAGCTGTGAAGACCGGTCAGTTTGGTGCCGATATGAAAGTGGCCCTAATCAACGACGGTCCGGTTACGATCATTATCGACACAAAAAATAAAGAGTAATGAGCGATATCACAATCAAAGAAGCGCAAGAGCAAGTCGACCATTGGATCAAAACGTATGGGGTAAGATACTTCAACGAACTTACCAATATGGCCATTCTTACCGAAGAAGTGGGCGAATTGGCACGACTTGTATCACGCAAGTATGGGGAACAATCGTTTAAAGAGAGCGACAAGAATAAAGATCTTGGCGATGAAATGGCAGATATCTTATGGGTACTGATGTGTATGGCCAATCAAACGGGCATCGATCTTACCGAAGCGTTCCGCAAAAACATCGAAAAGAAAACGTCGCGCGATAAAGACAGACATATAAACAACGATAAACTTTAAAGAGTATGAGCAAATATCATGAAGCTTTTCAAAAGCATCCATCGGTAGAAACAGCCGAGCAAATCAAAGCGAATGTAGAGAAGATCCTAAGCGAGAAGTTTACCGAAAACTTCAACAAAGAGGTCTTGAAAAAGATCTTCGGATTCATCGATCTTACTTCGCTAACAAGCATTGATACGAAAGACTCCATCTATAAATTGGTACAACGCGTCAACGACCTTGAAGGCGATCGTCCCGATCTTCCGAGTGTAGCAGCGATCTGCACCTACCCTAATTTTGCCGAAACGGTGAAACAGGCACTTACCGCAAACGATGTAAAGATTGCATGTGTAACCGGAGGTTTTCCTTCATCGCAAACTTTCCCAGAGATTAAAGTTGCTGAGACAGCGCTTGCCATCACTGACGGTGCCGATGAAATTGATATTGTTCTTAACCTTGGCCTTTTCTTCGAAGAGAACTACGAAGAATTGAACGAAGAAATTGAAGAAATCAAATATACTTGTCGCGAAGCTAAGTTGAAAGTAATCCTTGAAACAGGAGCGCTAACAACTCCGGACAACATTCGTAAAGCAAGTGTGATTGCATTGTATTCGGGTGCCGACTTTATCAAAACATCTACGGGCAAAGGATATCCAGGAGCATCTTTCGAAGCAGTTTATACCATGTGTAAAGTGCTAAAAGAATACAGCGAACTAAACAAAATCAAGAAAGGTATCAAGGTATCGGGTGGTGTATCTACAGCCGAAGATGCCGTGAAATATTACACCATCGTAAAAGAAGTATTGGGCGAAGAGTGGTTGCATAGCGACCTGTTCCGTATCGGAGCAAGCTCACTTGTCAACAACATTCTTGAAAAGATCGGAGAATAATCTTTCCTTTTTATCGGATAAAAGAAGCGCGATCGAAAGTATCTATTTACTTTGATCGCGCTTTTTCTATATCATTTGTTGCGTTTAATAATATACTGAGCTAATAATAGCAATGAATCTTTTGCATCCGTTTGAGGCAGTGATTCAAGACAAGCAATTGCTTTTTGATAATACTCGTCCATTCGCTTTTCGGCGTATTCGATACCACCGCTGTCTTTTGCAAACTGAATCAACGCGGCGATGTTTTCTTTCGAAAAATCACGGTTGAAGATAATCGATTTCATCGATTCTCGTTTCGACTCGCACCCGTTTTGCAAAGCAAAAAGTAAAGGCATCGTAACCTTCCCTTCACGTATATCATTTCCGGTTGGTTTACCAATATTCATCGATTCGAAATAGTCGAAGATATCATCTTTGATTTGAAATGCTAAACCAAGATTCTCTCCAAACTGACGAAACAAATCGATCGTTTCGCTCGAAGCATCTGCCGATATCGCGCCGCATTGGGCACAAGCAGAAAGCAAAGTTGCCGTCTTTTTAAAGATTACTTGCAGGTAGGTTTCTTCATCCAGAATCAATTCTTCGGCCGTTTCATATTGCTTGATTTCTCCTTCGGCAAGATCACGTCCAAGTCCTGATACCAATGCAATGATACCTAAGTTGCGCGTGCCGATAGCCTTGATAAGAGCCGTTGATAATACATAGTCGCCCGTAAGTACGGCAACTCGATTATCGAATATTGCGTTCAAAGAAGGTACACCTCTCCTCTCCTTTGTTTCATCGATAACATCATCGTGAATCAAAGTTGATGTGTGCAACAACTCGAGCAAAACAGCAGAAGTGATTGTTGTATCTGTGATTTTACCGCAACTCTTGGCCACCAGCAATACGAGAAGAGGTCGTATGTGCTTGCCTGATGAATAAAAGAGATGATCGATTGCAGCCTGTAAACGTCGGGTACTGCTTTTCAGCGAATCCATATATTCGTTATTGAAAAGCTCCAGTTCAGGGGCAACCGCTTGTTCTATCTTTGTCTTAAGATCCATACTATTCATAAGAATTGCAAATGTAATGATTAAATCAGATTTACAGCATTTTTTTGTACTTTTACGTGTATAAATACTTACTAAAAGCTCCAACTATGAAACTCTTTCTACTGGATGCCTATGCATTAATATATCGCTCTTATTATGCCTTTTTGAAGAATCCCCGAATCAATTCAAAAGGGTTAAATACATCCGCAATATTCGGATTTATCAACACACTCGAAGATGTTCTGAAAAGAGAAAACCCTACACACATTGCTGTAGGCTTCGATCCTTCGGGTCCTACTTTCCGTCATGAAGCGTATGAGCAATACAAAGCCCAACGAGAGGCAACTCCCGAAGGAATCAAGTTGGCCGTTCCGTATATCAAAGAAATTATCAAAGCATACAACATTCCCATCATCGAGGTTTCGGGATACGAAGCCGATGATGTGATCGGAACCATTGCCAAGCAAGCCGAAAAGAAGGGATATGATGTATACATGATGACCCCTGATAAAGACTACGGCCAGTTGGTTAGCGAACACGTATTTATGTATAAACCAAAATTTGGCGGAAATGATTTCGAAATAATGGGAATAAAGGAAGTTCTTGCCAAGTTTAATCTTCAAAACACCGAACAGGTAATCGACCTACTGGGTTTGATGGGCGATGCTTCCGATAACATTCCGGGTTGCCCGGGCGTAGGAGAAAAGACTGCGCAAAAACTATTGGATCAATTCGGTTCTATCGAGAACCTACTCGAAAACACCGACCAACTAAAAGGTGCGTTGCAAAAGAAAGTGGTGGAGAACAAAGAGCAAATCTTATTCTCTCGATTTCTTGCTACCATCAAGACCGATGTGCCTATCGAGTTTTGCGAGAAAGAGTATTTAAGAGAAAAACCAGACGTTAACAAACTAAAGGAAATATATACAGATCTTGAGTTTCGTAACTTCCTTGCGAAATTAGAGACAACCACTGCTCCTACTCCTGTAAACTCGGCACCCGTTCAAGGTGATCTCTTTGCGATATTTGAGGCCAATGATACGGAAGAAAATAAATATTCAAATCTCAGAGAGTTGAGCGACGTACAGCACAACTACTATTTGATTGAAAATGAAAAGGATGCCCTCGATTTAGCAGCACAATTAAAGAAGTCAAAATATTTCTGTTTTGACACAGAAACAGACAACATTGATCCCATCGCTGCACATCTGGTAGGAATGTCGTTTGCAATGGAGCCGCACACCGCTTATTATGTCAGCATCGACGCAGACCCAGAAAAAGCAAAGAAGATGGTGGCCATTTTCAAAGATGCGCTCGAAGATCAGTCAATAGAAAAGATCGGACAAAATATCAAGTTCGATATGGTTGTGCTTCGTAAGTACGATGTCAATGTGTCGGGCAAACTATTCGACACCATGATTGCCCATTATTTGATCAATCCCGAATTGAGACACAATATGGACTACTTGGCAGAAACCTATCTCAACTACAAAACCATTCACATCGATGCACTCATCGGAGCAAAAGGAAAGAAGCAATTAACCATGCGCGACGTTCCTGTTTCGAAAGTATATGAATATGCTTGCGAAGATGCAGACATCACGTTGCAGTTGCACGGAATATTTGTAGAAGAACTGAAGAAAGAGCAACTCGAAGATTTATTCTATACCATCGAGATGCCGCTTGTATCTGTTCTTGCCGACATGGAAGTGACCGGCGTGAAAGTAGATAAAGCGACCTTGAAGCAATCTTCGGAAACACTTACCGCAACCCTTTCGGGCATCGAAAAAGAGATTTATGAGATGGCCGGATGCGAGTTTAATATCAACTCGGCAAAGCAAGTAGGTGAAGTACTTTTCGATAAAATGAAAATTGTAGAGAAGGCCAAGAAAACCAAAACCGGTCAATACTCTACCAGTGAAGACGTATTGGAAAGCTTGCGTTCGAAACATGAGATCGTTGGAAAATTGCTTGAGTATCGCGGATTGAAGAAGTTGCTAAGTACATACATCGACGCACTTCCTCAACTAATCGATCCTACCTCTGGTAAGATTCACACCTCTTTCAATCAAACGGTTACCGCAACAGGACGATTGAGTTCGAGCAATCCAAACTTGCAAAACATTCCGATTCGAGACGAACAAGGCAAAGAAATACGTAGGGCTTTTGTTGCCGACAATGAGGACTCCATCTTCTTCTCGGCCGACTATTCGCAAGTGGAGTTGCGTATCATGGCGCACCTGAGTGGCGATACCAATATGATCGACGCCTTCAATTCGGGTTACGACATTCACTCAGCCACAGCAGCGAAGATCTACAAAGTAGATATCAGCGACGTTACCAAAGACATGCGCCGAAAAGCTAAAACGGCAAACTTCGGTATCATTTATGGTATCTCCGTATTCGGTCTTGCCGAACGCTTGAGTATCCCAAGAGCTGAAGCAAAAGAACTAATCGACGGTTACTTTGAAACCTATCCGGGCGTAAAAAGCTACATGGACAAATGCATCGAAGAGGCTCGCGAAAAAGGGTATGTCGAAACAGTGTTTAAACGCAAACGCTATTTGGCCGACATCAAATCCAACAACGGAGTGGTGCGTGGATATGCCGAGCGAAATGCAATCAATGCTCCTATCCAAGGTAGTGCAGCCGATATCATCAAAGTAGCAATGGTAAAAATATTTAACCGTCTCAATGCGGAAGGATTTAAATCGAAGATGATTCTGCAAGTACATGACGAACTTAACTTCAACGTTTATAAAGAAGAGTTCGAACATGTAAAGCAAATTGTAATCGATGAAATGCAACACGCTTACGAAATGCAAGTGCCACTTCTTGCCGAATGTGGTGCGGGAGCTAATTGGTTGGAGGCGCATTAATCCAAACGATTAAAACACATAGAGATAAATCCGAAAAGAATGGTTATCTTTGCACCCGAAAAAGCCTGACGGCGAAACAAATTTGCGGAAGAGGCCCTTCCCTTACAATTGATAATATATAAAACGACAAAATAGAATGGCATTACAATGTGGAATTGTAGGCTTACCAAACGTAGGTAAATCTACTCTTTTTAACTGCTTATCAAACGCTAAAGCACAATCAGCAAACTTCCCTTTCTGTACAATTGAACCAAACGTTGGTGTAATCACTGTTCCGGATCCAAGACTTAACAAGCTTGCCGAACTAGTAAATCCACAACGCATTGTTCCTACTACTGTAGAGATTGTTGATATCGCAGGTTTGGTAAAAGGTGCAAGTAAAGGTGAAGGTCTTGGAAACAAGTTCCTTGCAAACATCCGTGAAACTGATGCAATCCTTCACGTATTGCGTTGTTTCGACGATGACAACATTACCCACGTAGATGGTTCTGTAGATCCGGTAAGAGACAAAGAAATTATTGATGCCGAACTTCAATTAAAAGACCTTGAAACCGTAGAGCAACGCATGGCCAAAGTGCAAAAGCAAGCTCAAACAGGTGGCGATAAAGTAGCAAAAGTTACTTACGAGGTATTGAAAGCATACAAAGAAGCGTTGGAACAAGGTAAATCTGCACGTACAGTTTCTTTCGAAACAAAAGACGAGCAAAAAATTGCACGCGAATTGTACCTGCTTACCAGCAAACCGGTAATGTACGTTTGTAACGTAGATGAAAACAGCGCCGTATCTGGAAACAAATACGTTGAAATGGTACGTGAAGCCGTTAAAGACGAAAACGCAGAGATCCTTGTCGTAGCTGCTAAAATCGAATCTGAAATCGCGGAACTTGAAACATTCGAAGAAAGAGAAATGTTCCTAAACGAAATCGGTCTTGAAGAATCAGGTGTAGCTCGTTTGATCCGTGCGGCATACAACTTGCTTGACCTTCAAACATACTTCACTTGCGGTGTACAAGAAGTTCGCGCATGGACATTCCTTCGCGGAAGCAAAGCACCTCAATGTGCAGGTGTTATCCACACCGACTTCGAAAAAGGTTTCATCCGTGCAGAAGTTATCAAGTACAACGACTTTATCCAATACGGTTCTGAATCTGCATGTAAAGAAGCAGGTAAAATGAGCGTGGAAGGAAAAGAATACGTTGCTGCTGATGGTGACATCATGCACTTCCGTTTCAATGTTTAAGAAATACATTTGTAACATCATACAAGCAAAGGAGCTACTCTAAACGGGTAGCTCCTTTTGTTTTTTCAGTAAACATAGATATAGAAAGACTTTAATTTCCGGATCGGGATAAGCGTTAATAAGAACCGCTGCGAAAGAAAACCAACCAAATTTTAACTATCTATTCTTAAAATCAAAAATATTGGTAAATTATTTGTTATATTCTTTGAACGAATTGAAATTAAATATATATATTTGCCAAGTACCCTAAAGAAAGGATACAGAAATCTAAAATGCCAATTTTCATTGCTAACAACTAATAATATAGAGCATTAAGGTTTAATTCAAGAAAAGCGGAAAATACCTGAAAAAACACACAACGTAATACCAATTTTAATTGATAATTTTTTTAAAGAGAACACACAACGAAATATACGGCCTTTAATCTCTTCTATACTGAAATACCACACGAATTAAAGAAATTAAAAAAGACAATCAGAAAGGAATACGTTTCTTTCTGATTGTCTTTTAACTAATATCACAATAATCTAATCTAATGAGGAACAAAGAGATTAAAATCAATCAAGGAGAAAAAACTCTGTCCGGTAAAATTGCAAACGTAGGTTATTACTCACTCCTACTCATGAGTATTTTTACAGGAACAGCAATGGCTAGTAGTACGGCCAATCCTATTCTTCCATCTCAATCAAAGGATGTTACAGAGATAATGCAAAAAGGCATTACAGTAAAAGGAACCATCGTTGATGCTTCCGGCGAACCGATTATTGGAGCCAATGTTGTCGTAAAAGGAACAACAGACGGAACAATCACCGATTTTGACGGAAACTTTGCCATCAATGCTGCACCTAATGCAACTTTACACGTTACTTACATTGGCTATATACCACAAGATGTAATCGTAAAAGGCTCTACTCCACTAAAGATCGTTTTAAAAGAGAATCTTCAAAATCTAGATGAAGTTGTAGTCGTTGGTTTTGGTACACAAAAGAAAGTAAACCTAACCGGTTCGATTGCTTCTGTAGACACAAAAGCGTTAGAGAACAGACCACTTACCAGTGTCTCTGCTGGTTTGGCCGGACTTCTACCAGGTGTTGCCGTTACACAAGGTAGCGGACTTCCCGGGCATGATGGCGGTACAATCCGAGTACGTGGTGTAGGAACCTTGAACAACTCCGACCCGATGGTAATCGTTGATGGTGTAGAAGCCTCGATGTCTAATCTAGATCCAAACGAAATAGAGTCGTTGACCGTATTAAAAGATGCTGCCAGTGCCGCTATTTACGGATCTAAAGCCGCCAACGGTGTAATCTTGATCACGACCAAACGTGGTAAAGAAGGTAAAACAACCATCAATTATACCGGCAACTTCGGATGGCAAAAAGCAACAGACCTTCCTGAGTACATGGGCTCTGCCGAATATGCGACATTGTATAACGAAGCTCTTCGCAACGACGGAAAGTCTCCTAAATTTACAGAAGAAGACTTGCAAAAGTTTAGAGATGGAAGCTCTCCATATACACATCCCAATACAGACTGGCAAAAGTTATTCTATGTTGGTTCGGGCTTTCAAACACAACACAACATCAATATGAACGGTGGTAACGATAAGGTACGTTACATGACTTCTCTTGGTTATCAAAAACAAGACGCAATCATTAAAAACACCGGTAAAAACCAGTACAATGTACGTGTTAACCTGGATGCAAATCCTACAGATCGTATCGAAACCAATGTAAATCTATCTTACATTAAAACTGATCTTAAAGAGGCAACAAACCCTTATGTTGGAGGCGGTGTAGACCAAATCTTCCGTCAGGTAAACCGTATTTCTCCATGGATCCCTTATAAAACAGAAGACGGATACTACGGTGTAATCGGCGATGGTAACCCTATTGCATGGATGGATCTTGGCGGACAAATGGAAAAAGTTCACCAATATTTCTTAGGTATTGGATCGATTAAATACAACATTCTATCGGGATTAGATATCAAAGGTGTCCTTTCTTACAAATCGGACGTACGTGACGAAAACGAATTTATTAAAGACATTCAATACAATCCAAACAAATATCAAGGACCAAACAAGATGTATCAGAACGACTACTTCAGAACCACAACTTCTGCAGACGTTCTTCTTACCTACGATAAATCATTTGGTAAACATAACTTGAGTGCTCTTGCCGGTTTCCACTCAGAGCTATTCAAATACAAAGAAAACAGAGCCTATCGTCAAAACTTCCCAAGTAACGAATTGGGCGATATCAATGCTGGTAGTACTGCAGGAATGCAAGCAAGCGGATATACTCGTGAACTAGCAATGCTTTCTTGGTTTGGTCGTGTCAACTACGACTATGCCGGCAAATATCTTCTCGAAGCAAACGTTCGTTACGACGGATCATCACGTTTTGCCAAAGGAAATCGTTGGGCAGCTTTCCCTTCGTTCTCGGCAGGATGGAGAATCTCGGAAGAAGATTTCATGGAGGATGTACGAGCAACCATGCAAAACCTTAAATTGCGTGCTTCATGGGGTAAATTGGGTAACCAAAACGCGATGGACGAATACTATCCTACCATTCCCGTATTAGGCCTTGGATACAATTATCCTTTCGATGGCGTGATTACTTCGGGTGGAGCAACAGGAACAGCAAAGAATCCGAACTTGAAATGGGAAACATCCGAAACATGGGGACTTGGTTTCGACATGACGGTATTCAATAAGTTGAATCTTACATTCGATTACTACAATCGTACTACCTCAGATATCCTGATGGAAGTACCTACACCAGATACCTATGCATTGGGCAAGTTTATCGACAATGTAGGTAAGGTTCGTAATACCGGTATTGAAGTATCTGCATCGTACGCACAACAAGTAGGAGAAGTTAAACTCAACTTCAACGGAAACTTTGCATACAATAAAAACAAGATCCTTCAATTAGCAGGACAAGATGAAATCATTAGTGGTAATGATATCAAACGTCTTGGAAACTCGTTGAACTCAATCTATGGATATGAGGCAATCGGCTTCTACCAATCTAAGGAAGACGTAGACACCTATGCAACATACAAGCTTACCGGCAAACCACAAGCAGGAGACTTGAAATACAAAGATCAAAACAACGATGGCGTATTGGATGGAAAAGACCGTGTTATCATGGGTACCAAAGATCCGAAATACGTATTCGGTCTTAATATCGGCGCAGAATGGAAAGGGTTTGACTTTACAGCATTCTTCCAAGGTGCAGCAGGTGTAAAACGCTATATGGACGGAACCGTATTCGGCGACCTTGCCGGAGATGACGGCAAACCAAATGTAATCTGGAGAGACCACTGGACACCGGAAAATCCGAATGCGGCAATGCCTCGCCTTACTGCCAATACAGCAGGTCCGAGTATGCCTTCTTTGTCGTCTTCTTTCTGGTTGCAGAATGCAAACTATGTTCGCTTAAAGAATCTACAAATTGGATATACATTACCAGCTGCTTGGTTGGCCGGAAGCGGAATCTCTCGTTTGAGAATCTATTATAGCGGACAAAACCTGTTCACAGCAACTAAGTTTATTAACGGATGGGACCCGGAAGCACCATCGGGACGTGGTAGCCACTACCCTCAAGTAATGGTAAACTCTTTCGGTCTTAACCTAACATTCTAATCCGATTCAGACATGAAAACATATATAAAAGCACTATTTGCTCTACCTATCGTATTCACTTCGTGTAGTGATTTCCTTGATAGAGCACCGGCCGACGCCTTGTCGCCATCTACCTTTTGGAAAACAGAAAAAGATGCTTCGCTAGCACTTACCGGTTGTTATAACGGTTTCGAAAGCGGAAGCACCATATTATACCGCGACTGCGGATCTGACAACGCTTACAACTTTCACCGTCACGAAGGTTGGCAAGTTATCGGTAACGGACAAATGACACAGTCGGATACCGGAGCAGGTACCTTCAGTTTCGGAACCATTCGCCGTTGCAACGAGTTTCTTGAAAACGTAGAAAAGGTAACGTTCACTACGCAAGGGCTTAAAGAGCAATACACCTCGGAAGCGCGCTTTATACGAGCATATCGATATTTCATCATGACGCAATCGTATGGAGATGTTCCATTGGTAACCAGAGTATTTCAAACTCCTCAAGAAGCTGAAGTACCGCGCGACTCGAAAGAAACCGTAGAGCAGTTTATCATCGACGAACTAAAAGCAATCATTGATGGGAATGCATTAAAGAAAGGCCCGGGTACAGGCGGACGTATCAGCCATGCTGCAGCTCAAGCTCTTCTAATGCGCGTTTACCTATTCAAAGGAATGTATGCTGAAGTTAAGGATATTGCAAACCAAATCACCGGTTACTCCTTGTTCAACAACGGAGAAGGTGCATACAACAACCTTTTCTTAATGTCGAATGAAAGTAA
>DLYT01000056.1:0-1818 GCA_003447595.1 Porphyromonadaceae bacterium | reverse complement strand
CAGCGGGAACATACGATGAAAGCAATCCGTATGTAAATAGAGACCCTCGCTTGGCCGCAACCATCGTTTATCCAGGACAAGTATACAACGGAAAAGTCTTCTCTCCGGTTATTTCCGGAAACGACGACCATCCTGCAAAAGCCAACAACTCAACAAAAACAGGCTACAACTTCAAGAAGTATATCAACCCAATCGATCAGTACGACGATATGTGGAATACAGGTCGCAACATCATGGTGATTCGCTATGCCGAAGTGCTTCTTTCAAAAGCAGAAGCAATGATCGAGCTCAACCTGATCAACGACGAAATGTATGCAGCCATTGATGCCGTGCGCCAAAGAGCCGGTATGCCTGCGGTAGATCGTAGCAAGTATAACTCTCAAGACAAACTACGTCAACTAATTCGCCGTGAGCGTCGCGTAGAATTTGCATACGAAGGAATGCGTCGCTTCGACATCATTCGCTGGAACATTGCAAAAGATGTATTGAACGGAAAAGTGTATGGTTGCCGTCAGGCCGGAAATGAGAATCCGATCTTAGACGAAACCTATCCAAACGGAGATCATAAATTGAATCTGCAAGGCGAACCATTTTTCGTAGAAACACGTACATTTGCAGAGCACAATAGATATTTACCATTGTCGCAAAGCTCTTTGGATAAAAATCCGAAGCTGGTACAGAACTCAGGATATTAAAACATAGGCGTTTGTTGAACGTCTATAAATCAACACACACTTTAAAAGGGGGTTTCCACGTTGGAGACTCCCTTTTTCTTTTTGAATTGAAGTCTATTTTACAAGAATTCACTAATTTAGCCGCACTAACCAACTAAAAAGTCCACATGAGTACACACCGACTTATTTTATGCCTCATTTCCCTGATCGTCAGTACTCCGTTATTTGCTCAAACCAAAGTTGCTTGCATAGGCAATAGTGTAACTTACGGATACGGGATCGAGAACAGAGAAACCAACTCCTATCCTGCCCAACTACAACAACTACTCGGTAGCGAATACGAAGTACAAAACTTTGGCAAAAGCGGTTCTACCCTGCTGCGCAAAGGCCATCGCCCCTACAACGAACAGGAAGAATACCAAGCAGCTCTGCAATACAAGCCCGATATTGCGGTGATTCACTTGGGTCTTAACGATACCGACCCGCGCAACTGGCCCGACTATCAGGAAAACTTTATTCCCGATTACCTGCAACTGATTCAAGACATCAAAGCTTCGAATCCGAAGGTGCGCGTGTTGATCTGCCGCCTCTCGCCCATTACCGACAAGCATAGTCGCTTCAAATCGGGAACGCGCGACTGGTATTGGCAAATTCAGCAGCACATCGAACAGATTGCCGCGACACAAAAACTACAACTCATCGACTTGCAGGAAGTTCTTTACAACCGCCCCGAATTGTTGCCCGATGCCATTCACCCCAATGCTCAAGGTGCATCACTGATCGCAAAGCGCGTATACAGTTCGATCACCGGCGACTTCGGCGGACTTACCCTTCCGATCACCTTTTCGGATCACATGGTGTTGCAACGCGACATGCCGTTGACACTCTCGGGAACTGCCAATAAAGGAACTAAAATTGCGATCGAAATAGCCGGAAAGAAAGCCAAGACCACTACGCCCGACAACGGCAAATGGACACTGACTTTACCAGCCTTACCGGCCGGCGGCCCTTACACCCTCGAAGTGAAAGCAGACAAGGAGACCAAAAGCTTCCAAAACGTAATGGTAGGCGAAGGGTGGTTGTGCTCGGGTCAGTCCAACATGGCTTGGAAGCTCCAGCAAAGCAAAGGCGGAAAGGAAGCGAA
>DLYT01000089.1:1851-3349 GCA_003447595.1 Porphyromonadaceae bacterium | reverse complement strand
CTGGCTCCTTGGTCGGCAAAACCCGCAGGAGAGCTAGACCAGTTTTACGTTGAGAAAGGATATATTCCGGCACTCAAAGCAGGCGAAAAAGAAACAATTCCCGAAGTTCATGGATGGGAGAAGCGACAACCTATTGCCGTTACCCTTGGTACAGCCTACGACGAATGGTGTTTGTCTCAAATCGCAAAAGCACTGGGCAATGAAAAAGAGAGTCGTTATTTTGCAGAACGAGCACATAATTACCGCAATGTCTTTAATGAGAAAACAAAGTTCTTTCATCCGAAAGATAAAGACGGCGTATTTCTCGAACCTTTCGATTACCGATACGACGGCGGTCCGGGTGCGCGCGAGTTTTACGGCGAGAACAATGGCTGGGTTTATCGTTGGGATGTTCCTCACAATGTTGCAGACCTTATCGTTTTGATGGGTGGGCGTAATGCGTTTAACAAAGAATTGGATCAAACATTCCGCGAGCCGCTGGGCAAATCAAAGTATGATTTCTACTCTCAACTCCCTGATCACACTGGTAATGTAGGCCAATTCTCGATGGCAAATGAGCCGAGTTTACACATTCCCTATTTATATAACTATTCGGGACAGCCATGGAAAACACAGAAACGTATCAGAACGTTACTGAATCAATGGTTTAGAAACGACTTAATGGGCATTCCGGGAGATGAAGACGGAGGAGGGATGTCGGCTTTTGTGGCATTCTCTACCATGGGATTCTACCCTGTAACTCCGGGCTTTGCCGCGTATAATATCGGAAGTCCTGTTTTTGAGCGTACCGTTATTAACCTCGACAACGGCAAAACATTTGAAATCGTTGCCGAGAACTATTCGGAAGAGAATAAGTATATTCAATCGGCCGTATTAAATGGAAAGGAACATGATAAGCCATGGTTTACTCATGATGACTTGATTAACGGCGGAAAGCTAATTCTTCGGATGGGCAAAAACGCAAACTTCAATTGGGGAACCGGGGCACAATCTGCACCCCCTTCAGCACATTAAAACAAAAGCTATAGAGTCTCGAGCTCTATAGCTTTTTGCTTTTATATAATGAAACGTTCGGGTTTATCTATTCTATGATAATCTCATCACAATGCATCCATGTTTTTTGTCCGGCACGTACATGCTTCGGATAGCATACACCAGGTGTGGATAAACTGATTTTCACATAGCGAGCTTGCTTGTTTAGATTCTTAAATTCATGATCTTTTATCGCAATGCCTTGTTCTTGCGTTGTATTCACTCCTGTTCCTTCCGTTGCTACAACTGTATAGTTTTCATTATCATTCGATACAGAAACAACAATCTTTGCCGGATGATGCACCCCCATTCCATGATTTAGGATCGTACCTAAAACAACTTGATTAATTGGCGTTACCTTTTCTAAGTCAACGACAAAAGAAGCATCCTCACCGTACCAACCACACCATTCAAAGTCTGAATGCTTGTTGCTACCTCGCAAGCCGTTTGTCAGTACATACGCATT
>DLYT01000089.1:0-1657 GCA_003447595.1 Porphyromonadaceae bacterium | reverse complement strand
GAAAGCACCTTCTTGCCTGTAGCATTATTTTTCGATAAAGGCAACGAAAGGACTTTACCAACAACCTCTCCATCTTTATACGTTACTGCTTTTACGATCTGTTCCTTTTCTACACAAATCGGATCTGTATAAATCGGATCTGTAGCCGTAGGTTCATTTCCATTTGTTGTATAGTGAATTTGCACATCGGGACGAATGCAAGATAAAGTAACCTTTAAGTTGTTTTGATTGGGTTCTACTTTATGATCGATATTGTACATCGACGCTGCGGATATAATCCCCAGTTGCTGTATTTGATTGTTTACACCATCTAGGCGTGTAACAAATCCATTCCAATCTTTTGTATTTGCATCACTCCATGCAACTTCTGCCGCACCGATCAAACGAGGAAAAAGCAAATACTCCACATCTTCTGCCGAGTTACAAAACTCTGTCCACAAAGAAGCCTGCACACCTATTAAGTTCTTTGCTACATCCTTATCCCAATTGGCTTGTATCGGTTCGTACATATACACATCCTTGAGCGTATTATTTCCAAAGTACGTGCGCGGCTCAAACCACTGAGGCCCTTGGTAACGGATTAAATACATCACACGTGCAGGCGTCATGATAAACTTATGTCCCAGTTTGCCGGCTTTATATCCGGCATTCCCCATACCTTGCCAGCCCATAATGGTTGCACCTTCGGGTATCGTACTATTTGTAAGCTCATCCCATCCTAAAACTTGTTTGCCTTTACTTTGCACATATTTACTCATGCGCTTCATGAAATAGCTTTGCAACTCTTCTTCATGTTCTATGTTTTCAGCCTTCATGTGCGCTTGGCACTTGGGACATTTCTTCCACAACACTTTCGAGGCCTCATCCCCACCTAAATGGATATATGAAGAAGGAAACAAAGCCGCAACCTCATCAATTACCCCTTCAAGCATTGTAAATACATCCTCATTACCTGCACAATATACCAAACCATCTGTGTTTCCTGCAAAACCTGGCAATACGCCGATATACTCATCTACAACAGGACAAGCAAGATTAGGATATGCAGCCAATGAAGAAGTCGTATGGGCGGGCATTTCTATTTCAGGAATAATCTCAATTGCACGCTCCGAAGCATAACGTATCAACTCTGCCATGTCTTCTTGCGTATAAAAGCCTCCTACAGGTGTAGCCTCTCCTTTTTGGGGAGCTGTGCGTTCGGGAAAGAAACCGTCACGCTCTACTCTCCATGCTCCTACCTCGGTCAATTTAGGATATTTCTTGATTTCCAATCTCCAGCCGTTATCATCTACCAAGTGCAAATGCAGTTTGTTTAGTTTCAAAAGTGCGGCTGCATCGATAATCTTCTTTACATTTTCTTTCGGAATAAAACAGCGAGAAACATCGAGCATTACCCCTCGATATTCGAATCGGGGAGCATCCTCAATCTCTAATGCTGGTACTTTATACGCTTTCGTTGCATCGTTGACATTCGCACTAGTAACTAGCAGTTGCTTGAGCGACTGTACGCCATACAAAAAACCGGCTTTATCCGATGCTGCAATTATAACATTATCTTTAGTGATTTGTAGAGAATATGCTTCGTGTGGCAAAGATAGATTCTCCTTAAACTCAATTGTATTCTTTGCGTTATCTCTAGGAAAACCGGACTTCTTCT
>DLYT01000106.1:25718-37776 GCA_003447595.1 Porphyromonadaceae bacterium | reverse complement strand
TTAATAGAATAACATGTCTGGTTTGATTGTAGACCATTTTTCTTCACCAGCTTTGCGGAATTGAATGTTTCCATCGTTCCAGTGACTTGGCCATCCACCTGTAATGTTACCAATGAAGATAACCTTAATTGAATGCATGCCTTTAGCTAATGACACAGATGCATCGTGACGAGAGAAACGTTTTGTTTCGCCGTTGTTGCTGATCAACAACTTGCCATCGATCCAAACTTGGTCGTTGTCAGAAGAGAATGTATATACTCCATCTTCAGGTATATTTACAAAACCTTCAGCGATTACAGCATAAGCTGGTTTCTTATCTACCTCACCAAAGTTTTTAGTTACTCTGATTTGATATAGAGAATCGATGCGGCCTTCTTTCCAATCTGAAACATTTGCCAATTCTTCTACTTTCTGGAATTTACCAGTTGTACTCTTGATAGCAAGACCTTTTTTAGCATTCGCTACTTCTGTAGCCGGAGCATAAGGTTGTTTCTCTGCTTTAATTGTACGCACTGCACTCATTTTACCTGAAGGAAGTACGGTACGAGTTTTTACAGTTGTTGTTTCATTGATGCTGAATGGAGCTGTATACTCTGTTGAGTTTGCAGTAGGTTCAGTACCATCAAGTGTGTAAACAATCTTGATAGGACGAGTTGTTGTGAAGTCCATCATTGTAGAATCAACAAAAGCAACAACCTCTTGAGAACCGCCTTTTTGCTCTACCAATGGAATGTGATAGTTGATATTATGCATATCAAGACGTACCAATTGATTTGGCAAACGACGTTCAAAGTCTTTGTAATCTTTTTTGTCTTTTGGAGTCCATGTTAACTCTGCAAGCGCAATTACACGAGGATAAATACGATATTCCATCAAATCGTTGTTGTATTTACGATCTTTTGAGCTATCATTATAGTTTCCAGTCAAACGATCGTTTTCGTTGATGGTGTACATATATTCAGACCAAACGTTTGCTTGTGCACCTTTGATAAAGTGTTTTTTATCTTCAGCGATAGCAGCAGGAATTGGTTCGTAGCTGTACGTTTCTTCTACAGTTGTGTGTCCGCCAATAGCAACAGGCTCTACTTTTGAGTCGCCTTCATAGTGGTCAAGATACAACCAATTGCCCGGAGTCATTACTACTTCGTGACCCATGTTTGCAGCTTCGATACCGCCTTCTTCACCACGCCATGACATTACACCTGCACCCGGAGCAAGACCACCTTCTAGGATCTCATCCCATCCGATCATCTTTTTACCTTTGCTGCTGATGTATCTTTCCATGCGTTGAACGAAATAACTTTGAAGTTCGTGCTCGTCTTTCAAGTTATTTTCACGCATTCTCTTTTGACATTTAGGACAAACTTTCCAACGATCTTTTGGACACTCATCACCACCAATGTGGAAGTATTCGCCAGGGAACAATGGAATTACTTCGTCAATAATGTCTTGTAGGAATGCAAATGTAGAGTCGTTACCTGCGCAGTATACGTCTTCTTCTACACCCCAAATATTACGAACCTCGAAAGGACCTCCTTTACAAGAGAACTGTGGATATGCATGAAGTGCAGCAAGTCCGTGACCCGGTAGTTCAATCTCTGGAACTACTGTAATAAAGCGTTCTGAAGCGTATGCTACAACTTCTTTGATTTGCTCTTGTGTATAGAAGTCTCCATATTGATAGCCTTCGCCCTCTGTACGGTAAGCTCCTTTTTGAGTTAGTTCAGGATATTTCTTGATCTCAATTCTCCAACCTTGATCTTCTGTCAAGTGCCAGTGGAATGTATTGATCTTGAACATAGACAATACATCAAGTTGTTTTTTGATGTTTTCTACAGGAATAAAGTGACGACATGGATCAAGCATGATACCACGCCATTCGAAACGAGGCTCATCTTTGATTGTCACCGCAGGTAAAGACCAAGCAATACCTTTAACCGCTGTAGCACTTTCAATCTCAGCAGGTAGCAATTGTAGCAAAGTTTGCATACCGTAGAATAACCCCTGAGGTGTTTTTCCGATTACAGTAATCCCTTTGCTATCTGACACAAGCGTATAACCTTCATCACCTGTTTCGATAGATGGATCTACTGCAAGAGATACAAAGTTTGAAGATGGTGTTGCATCTACTACTTTGAAGTCATAACCGGTAGAAAGTTTCATTTTTGAAGCGAAAAACTCAGCAATTGTTTTTGCTTCCGCAGAAGAGGCAGCAAATTGAGTTTTACCATCAAATTTAAAATTACCTTCTTGTTGAGTCAGACTTGCAGGAATTGGAACAATGTTGATACCTTGATTGTAAGGCATCTCTTTTGTTGCTTCTCCATCGCACGACGACAAAACAAGCATCGCTGCCGAAGCAAAGAAAGAAACTAGTTTTTTAGTCATAGATAAAAAATATTAGTTGGTTAGTTAAGAATAGCTGCAAATATACAATTTAATTCCTTTATAAACTTGCCGACATTAGCTATTCATTCACTGATTAAACGTGTTATAAATCATATCCATTGATTGAACGAAATAGAATTTATAAGTTATAACCTGACTTTTGTTTCAAAGTATTCTAGCTAATGAGTCTCTCCGAAAAAGAATCAGAATGCTTTGGTTTATGATATAGCTTTCAGGTTTCTATTCGTTATGAAAGAATTATAAACAAAAAAACTGCCTAAAGTAAAGAGTTTTCTCCACTTCAGACAGTTTTTATTATTATTCGATTGTTCTTTAAAATAGAGTTTTACTTCTAATCAAGGAGCTACTCTTCAATTTTAAAGTTGGGTATTTACTATTACCATGCAAACAATGGAAGATCTTCCATCTTCGCATTTACTTTTTCTCTTACTGCTTTGAAGGTTGCTTCGCAAGTAGGATTAGAAAGTACCGCATCGATCAATTCAACGATATCACCCATTTGATCTTCTTTCAATCCGCGAGTGGTGATTGCTGCTGTACCAATACGGATACCTGAAGTTTGGAATGGTGAACGTGAATCGAACGGAACCATATTTTTGTTTACCGTAATATCCGCTTGAACTAAAACATTCTCCGCAACTTTACCTGTAAGATCAGGGAATTTTGTACGAAGGTCGATCAACATACTGTGGTTACTTGTACCGCCCGAGATGATCTTATAACCCATATCCACAAAAGCTTGTGCCATCACTGCCGCGTTCTTTTGTACTTGGGCTTGGTATGTTTTGTATTCCGGTTGCAATGCCTCGAAGAAAGAAACAGCTTTACCTGCAATGACATGCTCTAGCGGTCCACCTTGTACTCCTGGGAATACTGCAGAATCAAGAAGTTGAGACATCATCTTGATCTCTCCTTTTGGTGTAGTCTTACCCCAAGGATTAGGGAAGTCCTTGCCTAAAAGAATGATACCACCTCTAGGTCCACGTAGTGTTTTGTGTGTTGTAGAAGTTACGATGTGTGCATATTTTACAGGATTATCGAGCATACCTGCTGCAATAAGACCTGCCGGATGCGCCATATCGATCATAAGCAAAGCGCCTACACGATCAGCGATTTCTCTCATTCGCTTATAATCCCATTCGCGTGAATAAGCAGATGCACCACCAACGATCAATTTTGGTCTTTCGCGCAACGCTACCTCTTCCATCATGTCATAATCAACAAGGCCGGTATCTTCTTTTACACCATATTCTGTAGCTTTGTAAAGGATACCTGAACTATTTACAGGAGAACCATGTGAAAGGTGCCCTCCATGCGATAAGTTCAAACCAAGAAATGTATCGCCCGGATTTAACACAGCTAAGAATACTGCCGCATTTGCTTGTGCTCCTGAGTGTGGTTGTACATTCACCCACTCTGCTCCAAACAACTCCTTTAGTCGGTCCATTGCCAACGTTTCACTTTGGTCTACAACTTCACAACCTCCGTAGTAACGTTTGCCCGGATAACCTTCGGCATATTTATTCGTAAGACAGCTGCCCATGGCCTGCATTACTTGATCACTAACAAAATTCTCAGATGCAATAAGCTCGATACCTTTCAACTGACGTTGATATTCTTTACCGATAATCTCAAAAATAAGCGAATCTTTTTTCATTTGAGTTTGTGTTTGATGTAGTCGCAAAACTATAAATATTTTCTTTAAAATAAAATCTCAATACACTTCTAAAGATTGTTTTACAAATGACTTTTTCTTTATTATTGATAATATCACTTGAGAACCATAACTGATTACGTTACAAGTTAAAATCATTTTTCAAAACAACTCTTCAAAGAAAAATACAAGATCTTATCCGTTTTCGAAAACAAGATAAACATTCCGAATCAATATCCAATACAAATGGAAAGCAAAGTGTTGTTTTCTCTAACACTTTTATCTAAATCAATCTATGATTACGAATTTATTCTACAACTAGCGCTAAGACTCCTTTAATATATTTATATATTTGCAACACTTAGACAAAACATAGAATTACAATATCAGTCCATGAAAAGAAAAACATTATTATCGCTTCTTGCTTGTACTTGCATTGGATCCAGCATCTACGCACAGGAAGCTCCACTTTGGCTACGCAATTGTACAATCTCTCCCGATGGAACTACAATTGCTTTTTGTTATAAAGGAGATATTTATACTGTACCTACTCAAGGAGGTAAAGCTACTCAAATCACCACACACACTGCACATGACACACGTCCTATATGGTCGCATGATGGAAAGAACATTGCTTTTGCAAGTGATCGAAAAGGTAGTTTTGATGTATATACAGTTTCAAAAAACGGAGGAGTTCCTACACAATTAACTTCTCACTCTGCAAATGAATATCCAGAAGTTTATCTAAATGATAAGGTTCTTTTTTCTGCATCAATTCAGAACGATGTGAATCACATCAAGTTTCCATCTAGAGTTTACAGTCAGATCTATGAAGTAAGCACTAACGGTGGTAGATCTAAATTATACTCATCGGAAGGTTTGGAAAACATCTGCTTCTCAAAAGATGGCAAAAGGGTTTTATATACGGACAAGAAAGGATATGAAGATCCTTGGAGAAAACACCATCAATCCTCTATTGCTCGCGACGTATGGATGATGGATATATCTGGCTCCTCGCCTACTTTTACCAAAGTTACAAACTTCAAAGGAGAAGACCGTAACGGTATTTGGACAGACAATGAAAATGCAATGTACTACCTAAGCGAACAAGATGGCACTTTCAATATTTATAAGAAGAGCCTGACCGAAAAGAACGCAAAGGACATTCGCATTACCAATCATCAAAAACATCCTGTACGTTTTCTATCAAAAGCCGATAATGGAACGCTTTGCTATGCATACGACGGAGAAATATATACCGTAAAAGAAGGCAGTAATCCACAAAAGGTTGCAGTCAATATTGTTTCCGATATTACAGATGAACCGAAAGATCTGTTTCTTCAAAATGGAGCCGGACAAATGGCTGTATCTCCGGATGGAAAAGAAATCGCTTTTATTTTGCGCGGAGACGTATATGTTACCTCTTCTGAGTTTGAAACTACAAAGCAAATTACAAATACACCGGAGCAAGAACGCAATATAGAGTTTTCTCCCGACGGCAAATCAATTATTTACTCTTCTGAACGAAATGGTATTTGGAATATTTATAAAGCAGAACGTGCCAACGAGAAGGATAAATACTTTACGTATGCCAGTGAAATAAAAGAGACTCCGATTACCAATGCTAAAATAGCATCATTCCAGCCTCAAATATCTCCAGACGGAAAAGAGATTGCATACTTAGAGGATCGCACTACCATCAAGGTAATAAATCTTGAATCCAAAAAGACACGCACCGTTCTGGAGGGCAAATACAATTACTCATATACAGATGGAGATCAATGGTTTAAATGGTCACCTAACAGCAAATGGATTCTTGCTAAATATATTGGCGTGGGAGGCTGGAATAATACTGATGTCGCATTAATCAAAGCCGACGGAAGTGGTACAATTCATAATCTTACAGAAAGTGGATATGCTGATGGCGGACCTAAATGGGTGCTAGATGGCAAAGCTATGATTTGGTCTTCGGATCGTGCCGGTTATAGAAGCCATGGTAGCTGGGGAGCTCAACGTGATATGTATATCATGTTCTTTGAAGATGAAGCTTTCGATAAGTTTAGAATGTCTAAAGAGGAAGCCAAACTTTTTGAAGAGGTAAATAAAGAAAACAAAGAAACCTCTAACGACGAGAAGCCAAATAGAAATCTGGATAAGAAAAACATTGCAAAAGAAAAGAAGGAAGAGAAAGAAGATCAAAAGTCGAAGCTACTTCAATTTGATTTAGTGAATGCTAAAGATCGTATGATGCGTCTTACCATCAATTCGTCTTCATTAGGCGATGCCGTTCTTACACCTGATGGTGAAAAGCTTTATTACATAGCAAGTTTTGAAGGAGGTGGCGATCTCTGGGAGCGTAACTTTAAAGATAATTCGACTAAACTAATCATTAAAGGAGTTGGGTTTGGCAGTCTTAATATGGACAAGGATGGCAAAAACATCTATATGGCTAGCAATGGTCAATTAAAAAAGATTGAAACCGCAGGCAATAAAGTCACAAATATCGGCTACAACGCTCCGTTTAAAGCTCGCCCTGCCGACACAAGAGATTACATTTTTAATCATGCATGGCAGCAAGTAGCCGACAAGTTTTACGTAACCGACATCCACGGTATAGACTGGAATGGGTATAAAAAAGATTATGCCAAATTCTTACCTCATATCAACAACAACTATGATTTTGCGGAGATGCTCAGCGAATTACTCGGCGAATTGAATGCTTCTCATACAGGAGCACGTTTTGGCGGTAGCGGCGCAACTCTTCAAACAGCCTCTCTTGGGGCTTTTTACGACAACAAGCATGATGGTAATGGTTTATTGATCAAAGAGATTTTAAAGAAAGGACCTCTAGATAAATCGAACCTAAAAATTAAAGATGGAATGGTCATCGAAAAGATTGATGGCACACCAATCTTAAAGGATACTGATTTCTATCCACTCCTTGCAGGAAAAAGCGGAAAACTCACCTTGCTTTCAGTTTATGATCCGGCTAGTGGTAAACGATTTGATGAACAAGTGAAACCCTTTTCTTACGGGCAAGAAAACGGATTGCTTTATGATCGCTGGGTAGAACAACGTCGTGCGTTGGTTGATAAATTATCAAATGGAAAACTTGGTTATGTGCATGTAAAAGGCATGGATAGTGAAAGTTTCCGAAAAACATATTCAGAATTATTAGGTCGTTGCCGCAGCAAGGAAGGCGTTATTGTTGATACCCGCCACAATGGTGGAGGTTGGCTGCATGATGATCTTGTCACTTTGTTAAGTGGTAAAGAGTATCAACAATTTGCACCACGCGGACAATATATTGGTAGCGACCCCTACAATAAATGGTTGAAAAAATCGGCAGTATTGGTATGTGAAGACAATTATTCCAATGCTCATGGTTTTCCTTTTGTCTATCAACAACTCGGGGTTGGCAAACTTATTGGTACTCCTGTCCCAGGAACCATGACTGCCGTATGGTGGGAGGCTCAAATAGATCCTTCTATCGTATTTGGTATTCCTCAAGTAGCAGTAAAAGATATGGAAGGAAACTATCTTGAAAATAAAGAACTTCAACCAGACATTCTTGTTTACAATTCTCCAGAAGAAGAGCTACAGGGTATTGACAAGCAACTAGAAGAGGCTGTGAAGCATTTACTAAAAACAAATTAAGTACGATACCATAAAAGAGAAAGGGGGAACTTCGATCGAAGCTCCCCCTTTCTCTTTTATAATCGCACAGCGTATTTTACGATCTTGGGATTTAGCATATGCATAGGTATTATTTTCTTGACAGTATCGACAACTGCATTCAACATGCGTTCTTTTATGTAATCTTTACGGATCGCAATGGAAACCTCACGTTCGGCTGATGCCTCTGCAATATTTCGAACATTAGTCTTTTGCTCATCGCTCAACAATGTTGTATGTAATTCTGGAATAATCGTATAACCATTATTCTTTTCTACTATACGAATTAATGTTTCAATACTTCCTGCTTCATAACTATTCTCTCCAAACTCGGTTTGCTTACAGGCATTTATTAATGATCTTTGCTCACAATGACCATCTCTGAGTACCCATAATTTATTTTTAGGCAAATCTTTCAAACACAATGCGTCGGTGTTAATCTTACTCTTTTCGGAGAAATAAGCGACAAACTTTTCTTTATACAATGGGATATAAAATAAATCAGTTAAATCTCCTGGTAAAGAAATAATACCCATATCAATAGATCCATTCTGTATTTTCTCGGATAAATCGGCTGTTCCAGCTTCAATTATTGACAATGCTACCTCAGGATATAATTGTTTGAATTGAGCTATAAAATCAGGAACAAAATAGGCTGATATTGTAGGAATAATACCTATCTGAAGTTTTCCGGATAACTGATTTACCTCTGAATGTACGATTTCATACACACGATTAAAATCATTAAGCGTTGTTATTGCTTGCAGAATTATTTTACGCCCTATTTCTGTGGGCACGACAGGATGTTTTTCCCTATCAAATATTTTCACCTCTAATTCTTGTTCTAATTTCTGAATCATAGCACTCAATGTGGGCTGCGAAACATTGCATTCTTCGGCCGCTTTAGCAAAATGTCGGAACCTATCGACAGCTACGATATATTCTAATTGTTGTATAACCATTTTAAATAGATTTTATCTATGAGTTGATAGAACTCGTCTGTTTGACACGTATTAAAGACAAATATATCTTTGCAGTAAAATTAGAAAAAGATATGACAACTAATATTTTACAATTCCTGAAAAGAAACAAGCTAATCATTTTAGGATCTATACTTGGAGCTATTGCCGGATATTTTTATTGGCTTTATATCGGATGCTCAACAAATAGCTGTCCTATTACAGCATCTCCTATTAATAGCTCAATCTGGGGAGGCATATTGGGCGGATTCCTTTTTAGCTCCTTCAAAAAATACAAACAGAACAAATAAAAAACTATACGTATGAAAACTATCGAATTAACAAAAGAGACTTTTCTAAAGCAAGTCGCAAATTATGAGACAAATCCGAAGGAATGGAAATATCTTGGAAATAAACCTGCGTTGATTGATTTCTATGCGTCATGGTGTGGCCCATGTAAAACCATTTCTCCTATTCTTGAAGAATTGGCAAAAGAGTATGCAGATAAGGTTATTATTTATAAAATCAATACCGAAAACGAACAAGAGTTAGCAGCGTTGTTTGGTATCAGAAGTATTCCGTCATTACTTTTCATCCCAATGAACGGTAGACCTCAAATGACACAAGGAGCTTTACCCAAACAACAACTACAAAAAGCCATTGACTCAATTCTACTAAACGAATAATGACTCAGATTATATCTCATGTTATAACCTAATCCAAGTCTCAGTAAACAAATAGAAAAAATCTCCAAGCAACAATCTATCCTTTATGTTACTTGGAGATTTATTTTTATTCGCCCATTTGGTTTAATAAATTATATGAAGGGGCAAAGAATAGTGTTCCTGTAACGGCTGTACTGAAATCGAGTAAACGATCTGTATTTCCTTTCGGAGACCCAATGAACATATTTTCAAGCATCTTACGAGTAGTACTAAATGTTGATGCATATCCGATAAAGTATGTACCATACTCACCTTTTGACGTATTTGAAAAAGGCATATTCCCTCTAATTATCTTCAAATCATTACCTTCTTCATCTTGAATATTAGTAACTGCGTTATGAGCATTCTCTGGTTTTTCAGCATCAGAAAGCTCCACATCGTTAAATTTATGACGCCCAATTACTTTTTCTTGCTCATAAATAGAGGTTGCATTCCAGCTTTTCATATCGTGGATATATTTCTGAACAAACACATAACTACCTCCGGCAAAAGAAGAATCTTCAGCTCCGATAACACCAAAGAAGTATGGGTCTAGATCAATCGAAGGGTTTTCTGTTCCATCTACAAAACCGATTATTGCTTTTCCATCTAAATAGCGAAAACCATGTGTCTCATCAATAGACTCAACAACATCCGTCAACTTCATGTCTATAATTGATGCAAATTCATGACATAAACCCATTTCATTCGCACGGATGTGAAAGAACAAATCCCCCGGTGTTGATACAGCTGTGTATTTATCTCCCTTAATCTCTTCAAAAGTTGACAGTTCTTTAGGATTACCGAGCTCTGAAAAATATTTATCCCAAGCTTGAGCTCCAAAACCAACAACGGCACTAAATCCTCCCTCCGGAAAGCGATTCTGCATACTGCGAATCATTGCCGAAAAATTGGCACATACATCTTTAATACAATCCAACGTTTCTTTTTTATCTAGCAGTTTGTACACAATAAATACGGCATTCTTTCCTGCTTTACCAACAACATCTTGAGGCATTGCACCGGCAATAGTTTTAGGGGTTTGAAAATCCATAATAATAACTTTTATAATTAATTAGATACACACGAGAATAAAAAACAAGCATGAAGCACCTCTTTAAATAAAGTATCCTTCCTTTTTGCATATTTATATTTCAATACAACATTTGAAGTGAACATTAGTTGCAAAAAACTTAAAATAGGATAGATTAGAGATCTGCTTCAGATGAATTCTAGAAGTTGTGGGGTAAATAAGGATCAGCGGATAAATTAGTTAGCGCGTAAATCTTAGTTAATCAAAAAATAAAAAAGGCGAGAAATCCGAAGATTCTCGCCTTTGATTGCGGAAGAAGGGGGATTCGAACCCCCGGTACCCTTACGAGTACGTCAGTTTAGCAAACTGGTGGTTTCAGCCACTCACCCATTCTTCCTAATGGGAATGCCAAAATATTTTACCTTGCGGAAGGAGGGGGATTCGAACCCCCGGTACCCTTACGAGTACGTCAGTTTAGCAAACTGGTGGTTTCAGCCACTCACCCATCCTTCCATAGGTATATCTTAACTTTATTCTTTCAGTGCGGAAGAAGGGGGATTCGAACCCCCGGTACCCTTACGAGTACGTCAGTTTAGCAAACTGGTGGTTTCAGCCACTCACCCATTCTTCCAATACTGAATTTTACTGCATTTATCTCTCAAATGCGTTGCAAAAATAGGGTAAATATTTTAATATAACAAAATATCTAACCAACTTTTTTAATAAAAAACTTGCTATCTTTGCAAGCATTTCTGATTATCAAACAATTAAATTCAATGAAAAATTCGCTTTTATCAAAAACGAAATTCGTCATTATGCTCTGTTGCATCAGCTTTCTTGCTCTAGCAGGGGTTGCCGGAGCTATATATTACTCAGCTCTATCTGCCTCAAGTAAGAATACACAAGTAGTTTACATTGATATATATCCATCTTATTCTATCTCTGAAGTTCTTTCTACACTTGAAGAGAAAGCTTCACTATCTAAGCCTAAATCATTTTTATTCCTTTCTAATATAATTGGATACTCAAATGAGATCAAAACAGGCAGATATGAGATTACTTCGAATGAAAGCAATTTAAATATTATACGCAAACTAAAAAGTGGACATCAATCTCCAGTAAAACTCACATTTAATAATGTTAGAACTAAAGAAGATTTAGCTGTCAAGCTTACCAAAAACATTATGTGCGACTCTGTAGAAATGCTGGCGTTGCTCAATAATAAATCCGTTTATGAAAAGTATGGCTTTACAGATACTACTTTTCTTGCCATGTTTATTCCCAACACCTATCAAGTATATTGGAATACTAGTTGTGATCGTATACTTGACAGATTGAATAATGAATACAATAAATTCTGGAACGAGAAACGTCGACAACAAGCCGACTCTATTGGACTTTCACCTATTGAAGTTTCAACTCTTGCGTCGATTGTAGAGGAAGAATCGGCTTATTTGCCGGAATACCCCCTCATTGCAGGAATGTACATCAATCGTCTTAAAGTCAAAATGCCACTACAAGCAGATCCGACCGTTAAATATGCAGTTGGAGACTTTTCGATTCGCCGCGTACTTCATACACATCTCGAGACTCCATCGCCATACAATACATATTTGATAACCGG
>DLYT01000106.1:24505-25407 GCA_003447595.1 Porphyromonadaceae bacterium | reverse complement strand
AAACATGTCTTTGCTAAAAACCTAACTCAGCATAGCGTCAATGCACAACGTTATCGCAGTGCTCTAAATCGCCGCAATATTCGCTAACAAAATTACGTTTATTATAACAAAATATGACCATTAGTTGTGTTTTATAGCGCAAAGTAATTACATTTGTAGAAATGCTCTGCATTTACTTTCAATTTAATAGACATTCAAAGCTAACTGTTATAATAAACATAAATGGAAAAACGCTTATTATTGGGCGATGAAGCAATAGCTCAAGCCGCAATTGATGCCGGTATATCCGGCATCTACGCTTACCCTGGAACTCCATCCACAGAAATCATGGAGTATATCCAATCTGCACCAGATGCAAAAGAAAAAAACATTCGATGCAAATGGAGTGCCAATGAAAAGACAGCTCTAGAGACTGCAATAGGTATGTCTTTTGCCGGCAAAAGAACGCTTACCTGCATGAAGCACGTAGGCCTTAATGTCGCTGCAGATGCCTTTATGAATATCGCTCTTGCCGGTACACATGGCGGAATGATTATCCTTACAGCTGACGATCCGTCAATGCACTCTTCCCAAAATGAACAAGATAATCGTGTATATGGAAAGTTTGCGATGCTTCCTATATTGGAACCTAGCAATCAGCAAGAAGCATATGACATGATTTATGATGGCTTTGAGCTATCTGAAAAACTTGGCTATCCGATATTATTGCGCATTACTACACGTCTAGCTCACTCTCGTGCGGGTGTAGAACAACGCAAAGCAAAGGAGCAAAAACCTCTTTCCTTTATTGCTGATCACCGTAAACAATACATTTTACTTCCTGCTATAGCCCGTTCTCGCTACAAAGAACTACTTAAAAAGCAAGACGAGTTTACCCAAGAATCTGAAGTTTCAAAATACAA
>DLYT01000106.1:6364-24198 GCA_003447595.1 Porphyromonadaceae bacterium | reverse complement strand
CTACCTCTAAAACAAGTAAGGAAACTAGCTGAAATGTGCAAAGAGCTAATTATTATGGAGGAAGGATTTCCGGTAATTGAAGAGCAACTACGAAGTATTCTTGACACAAATCACAAAATACACGGACGCCTCGATGGCACCCTACCTCGTGATGGAGAGTTAAATCCAGACTTAGTTGCTAAAGCTCTTGGAAAAGAGGTCAAATCGTTCTATCAACCTTCGCCTATAGTAGAAAGTCGCCCACCTGCATTGTGCCAAGGATGTGGACACCGCGATCTATACGATGCGCTTAATGAGGTTGTAAAAGAACACGAAGGTGCAAAGGTTTTTAGCGATATTGGCTGCTACACTCTTGGTGCTCTTCCTCCATTCAGAGCCATAGACACTTGTATCGATATGGGAGCTTCTATTACGATGGCCAAAGGGGCTAGCGAAGCTGGAGTACATCCTGCAATTGCAGTAATCGGAGATTCTACATTTACTCATTCAGGTATCACAGGCTTATTGGATTGTGTGAATGAAAATGCAAACGTCACAATTCTAATTCTCGACAACGAAACTACAGCTATGACTGGTGGACAAGATTCTGCAGGAACTGGCCGAATAGAGTCTATCTGTCAAGGTATTGGTGTAGACGAAAATCACATTCACGTAATCACTCCTCTTAAAAAGTATTTTGAAGAGATGAAGGAACTTATCCGCAAAGAGATTACTCATGAAGGAGTGTCGGTTATCATACCAAGACGAGAGTGCATTCAAACTTTAAGTAGAAAAAAGAAAGCTCAAAAATAAAATGAAAGTCGATATAATTCTTTCTGGCGTAGGCGGACAAGGTATCCTGTCTATTGCAGCAGTAATTGGTAAAGCTGCTATCAAAAACGATCTTCATATGAAACAAGCAGAAGTACACGGCATGAGTCAACGAGGTGGAGATGTACAATCAAATCTTCGAATCTCTGACAAACCAATTGCTTCGGATCTAATTCCTAAAGGTGCTGCTGATTTGATTATTTCACTAGAACCTATGGAAGCTTTAAGATATTTACCCTATCTAAAAAAAGAGGGATGGATCGTTTCGAACACACAACCATTCGAAAACATCAATAATTATCCAGACATTAATGCAATTCATGAAGAGATCAAAAAGATTCCAAATCATGTTTTGCTTGACGTTGAAGCAATTGCAAAGGAAGTAGGATCTGTTCGCACTGCAAATATCGTAATGCTCGGAGCTTCTGCTCCTTTTTTAAACATTGAATACAATGCGCTTGAAGACAGTATACTTGATATATTTGGACGTAAAGGCGAAGACATCGTAAATCTAAACTTAAAAGCACTAAAGGCTGGTTTCGAAGCAGCTCAAACAAAATAGCTTTTGAACAATAAAAAAACAAACTCCGCAATACAGCTTCTGATTCTTAAGCTCATTGCGGAGTTCTTTTTATACTCACAATAAAAAAGTAAAAAATAGATTTTCTCAGTGTCACTCTCAAAAGAGTTACAGGGTTTGAAATGTCTATAAAAAAGAAAAGGTTGTCTCACGACAACCAATCTTCATTGTTAACCTTAAATCTAATACCATGAAAAACACAGTGCAAATATAGCACTTATATGTTATATAACACTACATGTAGTGTATTTTGTTTCAGAATTAACTTTATTTTCAGATAACGCTTTTCTATGATATTACAAGTGGCTATAAAAAAGAAAAGGTTGTCTCACGACAACCAATCTTCATTGCTAACCTTAAATCTAATACCATGAAAAACACAGTGCAAATATATACCATTTATGCTACAGAACACACTAAATAATTAGGAATTTTCTCTAGCTTAACCTCATTTAACGAAGATGTGTTCTATAACATAAAATTAACGCAGCTCTAAAGCTGCGTAATTAATCTATTCAACGTATAAAACCAACCCTTTAAGATACTCACCTTCTGGGTGATAGATATTCACAGGGTGGTCTGCCGGCTGTGTAAGCTGATGTAGAATTCTAACATTTCTTCCCGATAGAGCTGCTGCACTAAATACAGCTAATCTAAAGTTTTCTTTGCTCACAACCTGCGAACAAGAGAATGTAAAGATAATTCCACCCGGTTTAATTTTCTCAAATGCAATCGCATTCAGTTTTCTATAACCTTGCAAGGCATTTCTCAATACATTTTTATGTTTAGCAAAAGCCGGAGGATCGAGAATTATTAGATCGTAATTATGCCCCATATTCTCTAGATACTTGAATGCATCAACAGCATATGCTTCATGACGGATATCTCCAGGGAAATTTAATTCAACGTTCTTATTAGTCAAACTAATTGCTTTTGCCGAGCTATCAACAGAATGAACAACCTTAGCTCCACCACGCATTGCGTAGAATGAAAAGCCGCCGGTATAACAAAACATATTCAAGACCGATTTATCTTTCGAATATTTCTCTAGCAACGAACGGTTGTCACGTTGATCAACAAAGAAACCTGTTTTTTGCCCTCTAAGCCAATCTACATAAAACTTCAAGCCATTCTCAACAGCAATATCCTCTACGTTACCACCTACAATGTAACCATCTTCAGGCTCAATATCGGCCTTATATGGCAACGTTGCTTCTGACTTATAATATACATTCTGAATAGCACCTTCCGATACTTCCATAATTGCTTCGGCAATAGCCATTCGTGCATGGTGCATACCTACAGAGTGTGCTTGCATTACCGCTGTATGCGCGTAAACATCGATAACTAATCCCGGTAGAGAGTCTCCTTCTCCATGCACAAGACGAAACGTATTATTGATGTCGCCATTTACCAAACCAAGCATTTTACGAATACCGTATGCTTTTTCGATACGTTCTTTCCAGAAATCTTTATCTATGATGCGTTCTTCGAAAGCAAGTAAGCGAACCGCGATACTTCCTATCTGATAATGACCTACAGCTAAAAAACGGCCATTTACATCATAAACGTTTACCACCTCTCCTTCTGCAGGTTCACCTTCAATATTACGAATAGCTCCTGAGAACACCCAAGGGTGAAAACGCTTTAATGATTCTTCTTTTTTAGGTTTTAAAAAAACCTTTACATAATCGTGCATATAGTATATTTAGTTTATTTATTATTTGAATGAAGAAAGACGATCGTGCTCTTTCTTTTGTTGCAACTTTTCATAGATCTTGAGACAAGCCCATGCATCAAGAGAAGCATATCGTTTTTGAGGCTCAGTCAAAATCTCCGCTTCCCAATTAGTAAGACGCTGACCTTTTGATATACGCTTATGAAATAACAATGCATATATCTTTTGCAAACTCGCATCTTGAATTCCAAACTCCTTTACATAATTCTGTAAATCGATAAATCCACCAGGTTCAAATCGTGCACGTTTGCGCAAAGCTCCAAAATCATCTTTCAATGACAGACCGATCTTTTGAATCCCGGTATTAGTAAGTAGAGCAAGTAAAACCGGCGGAATACCGATCCTATTGAGACGGAATAAAAAGCAAGCCTCATCCGTAGAAATCTGCATCAGTGCTACTTTATGCGATTTACCTTTCGTAAAACTTGGCTTTGTTTCCGTATCAAAACCCAACTTCTTAAATTGAGATAAGTACAATACAGCTCGCTCCGCATCTCGTACTGTATATATTTCAATCACTCGCCCGCGAAATTCTTCTACTGGCAATAGTGCAACTTCTTCCTTTGTTATAGATGTCTCTATTTTACAACCATCCATTTAATTCCTCCCTATCATCCTCGCCGTCGTCATATCCAAGATTTCCCCATGGATTATGCGCCGCCGTGTTTTCATCTGTTTCTGTTTCGTCTATTGTTCCTCTCAACATATGCAAAGCTCGTAATGCATTTACTAGACATTGTCCCCAGACATCATCAAAATTCTGCTTACATTGAGCCAAAGCTCCTTCCATAATCTCTTCTTCACCTTGACGGTACAACGCAACAAAGTTGCCAAGATCCTGATAAATATCTGCCAATTGCTCCGAAATAAACGATGCGATAGGAGTATCACTATATTGCATATCCGGATGTACTGTTTCGAGGTAAGCATCATCTTCGCCTAATACAGACGATACATGACTCTTAACACTGTCATACATGAATTCGGTAATAGCATATTCAGGAAAAAAGTCGGCCGCCTCTTCTACCTCAGGCAAAAGTAACGTTCTCATGTACAACAGTGGTAATAATTTTGTCATTCTATCTACAAACATAGCCTTACTCTGCTGTTGTGTTTGTTCGATGAACGCACAATACTCAAGTGCCACCGCCGCAAATTCCAATGTATTTTTCTGTAATACAGGATTATTTTCGTTGAGTCCCATAATTTCTATTTACTTGATGATGTATAGTCCTGCAAAAATAGGAAATAATTATTTCTCGTTCACATTTTGTTTTTATTACTTTGCATGAAGTATCGGGTAAAGTTTGAACAAAAAAACTTCAAATACCGATATTTTAGAAATAAATACCTTGTTTACCTCAACATATTATCTGTAATTTGTTAGTATAAACAGAACAATACAATTATTAAGCAGAAATAGAATTCAACATATGGCAAAAAAAACAACGAAACAGCAACCGACAGATAAAGATCCAAAAGTGCGTTTCGCCTCATTAAAGAAATTATTTGGCAACGAGCGCACCCAATTTATTTCCGGACTTGCTATCTCAATACTAACCGTTTACATTGGTCTATCTATCCTCTCTTTCTTTTTTACGGGAGCAACAGATCAGAGTAAAATAGATAACATATCAGGGTTAGAATTACTGCGTAATCAGGGACAAGTAAGTAACTGGGCCGGAGTATGGGGAGCCTTTATATCAGAATACATGATCAACCGCTGGTTTGGGATTTCATCTCTAGCCATCTTATTCTATATGGGATCCGTGGGACTGAAATTAATGAAAGTTCGCCACATCCATTTACTGAAACGATTTTGCTTCTCTGCATCTATTATGATATGGGGCTCTTTGTTTTTTAGCTTTTTCTTCAAAAGCGGATACGAAGACACGTATATTTATTTAGGCGGACAGCATGGCGAAACTATAACAATGGCCTTAAACAACACCATTGGTAAACCTGGTACATTTTTAATTATACTGGGTATGCTTGCAATCATTGCTGTCTTTTCGAGTGAAAAAACAATTCCAATTCTTCGATACATTCTAGACCTTGGATGGTTTCCAACATCATGGATTAAGTTTAAACGTACAAAAGAAAAGATTATGACTCCTACTTTTCTTACCGAAGCTAATCAAGAACAAGAACTAGATCCGGAAGAAGTTCATTTCTCCGAAGTATATGAAGAGGAACTTGAAGAGCTTGAAGAAAAGAAAAATAATAAAAAGACATCGTTCCCGAGTATTTCTGATGTAAACAATGAGTTTTACACTCAGTCAGGTGAACAACTTTATACAGAAGAAGAGGAAAGTATCGAGAATACTCAACCTGCACCGGAGCCTAATGCTCCAAAAGAAGAATCTACTTTTATCGAACCGAAAGTTAAAGACTTACCAAAACAGAAAGACAACTTTGTTGTCACTACGGTAAACGTCGATGAAGAGTTCAATGCAAATGAAACGAAAGAAGATAAAGATCTGGGATTTGAAGTTAATGTTCCAACAGAAGAGCTAGATCTTAATGCAACACAACTGGGCACATATGATCCTCGACTAGATTTGTCTCGATATAGCTTCCCTACACTCGACTTACTTCGTCGTTACGAATCAAACGAAGCACATGTCGATATGGAAGAGCAAACTGCGAATAAGAACAAAATTATTCAAACACTTGAGACATACGGCATCCGAATTGCATCAATTAAAGCTACAGTTGGCCCTACAATCACGCTTTACGAGATTGTACCTGAAGCAGGCGTACGTATTTCTAAAATACGTAATCTTGAAGACGATATCGCACTTAGTCTTTCAGCATTAGGTATCCGTATCATTGCACCGATGCCGGGTAAAGGAACAATCGGTATTGAAGTACCAAATCGCGACAGTCAAGTGGTATCGATGCACTCCGTTATTGCTTCTAAGAAGTTTCAAGAATGCAAAATGGATCTACCTATCGCATTCGGTAAAACAATTACGAATGATGTATTTGTGGTAGACCTTTGCAAGATGCCTCACGTATTGGTAGCCGGTGCAACCGGTCAAGGTAAATCTGTAGGTCTTAATGCAATCATCACATCCCTTCTTTACAAGAAACATCCGGCTGAGCTTAAGTTTGTGATGATCGACCCTAAAATGGTAGAGTTTAGTATTTACTCTACAATTGAGCGTCACTATTTAGCCAAACTACCGGATGCGGATAAAGCAATTATCACCGACTTTACAAAGGTGGTACAAACACTTAATTCGCTTACAAAAGAAATGGACGATCGCTATGAGTTATTAATGAAAGCTCATGCTCGTAACATTAAAGAGTATAACGAAAAGTTCATCAACCGCCGACTTAGTCCGGAGAAAGGGCATAAATATATGCCATACATCGTTGTTATCATCGATGAGTTTGGGGATCTGATTATGACTGCCGGTAAAGAAATCGAACTTCCTATTGCACGTATCGCACAGAAGGCTCGTGCCGTAGGTATTCATATGATTATCGCGACGCAACGTCCGTCTACAAATATTATTACCGGTACGATTAAGGCAAACTTCCCTGCCCGCGTTGCGTTTAGAGTATCTTCGATGATTGACTCGCGCACCATCCTCGACTCACCGGGAGCAAATCAGCTTATCGGCCGAGGTGACTTACTATTCTCTCAAGGAAGTGATATGATCCGTGTGCAGTGTGCATTTGTAGATACACCAGAGGTTGAAGCTATTGGCACGTACATTGGTAGTCAACAAGGTTATCCAACCGCATTCCTACTACCGGAATACGTAGGAGATAACGATGGTGATAAGGTTCCGGGAAGCGTAGACTTGTCTGATCGCGATGCCTTGTTTGACGAAGCTGCACGCTTAATCGTTATCCAACAACAAGGTTCCACTTCTCTTATCCAACGTAAATTTGCAATCGGATATAACCGAGCAGGTCGACTAATGGATCAGCTCGAAGCTGCCGGAATTGTTGGTCCATTCGAGGGCAGTAAAGCTCGTCAGGTATTAATTCAAGACGAGTATCACCTCGAGCAATTGATCAATAGCTTAAAATCATAACCCAAAAGAAATAAAACGATGAAACTACGCCAAATCGCATCTACAATATTCCTGCTTGCTTTAACTACGCAAGCAGGCTTTTCTCAAAGTGCTTCAACAATTATAGAAAAGGCTCTAAGCAACTATAAAGCTTCGAATGGAGTAGCAGCTGATCTAACGATCAATGCTCAGCAAGTTGGCAATAATGCCGATACTTTTGATGCTACCCTGCAAATGAATGGCGACAAATTCATGCTTTCTACGCCTCAAACCGATACCTGGTATGACGGAACAACACAGTGGGTTCTTCTCAAAAACAATGATGAAGTAAACATTACTACTCCACAAGGAGACGAGTTGGATCAAATTAATCCGATACGACTGCTTTCGTCTTATTCAAAAAACTATTCAGTTGAGTCTTTAGGAAAAAAAGGAAGCACTATTGAAATCATAAAATTGACACCTAAAACGAAATCTCAATTGAAGAGTATAACGATTTCGTTTAACACAACAACAAATCAAATCTCGAACCTACTGGTTGTCGACAAGAATAATGCAAAAATTGATATTCAAGTGAATAGTTGGAAAACACAACAAAAGCAACCGGAATCGGCTTTTCGCTTTATAGATTCAAACTATCCTGATATAGAAATTATTGATTTGAGATAGTTGTCCCATTGTTAATTTTTTTCTTACTTTGTGATATAAACAACTAAACACTGATAAAAATGGCAAACGAAAATACAATCGAAAGAACAAAGTGCCTGATCATTGGATCTGGTCCTGCTGGATATACTGCTGCAATTTATGCATCTCGTGCAAACCTTTCTCCAGTACTTTATGAAGGAATGCAACCAGGCGGACAATTAACAACTACTACTGAGATTGATAATTTCCCAGGTTATCCTGAAGGAATTACCGGCGTAGAGATGATGGAAGATCTAAAAAAACAAGCGCAACGTTTCGGTGCTGATATCCGTTTCGGTCTTGCAACAAAAGCAGATCTTAGCCAACGTCCTTTCAAAATCACGATTGATGGCGAAAAACAAATCGAAGCTGACTCATTAATTATTGCAACAGGTGCTACAGCAAAATACCTTGGTCTTCCTGATGAAGCGAAGTATGCAGGTATGGGCGTATCAGCATGTGCTACTTGCGACGGATTCTTTTATCGTAAAAAGAATGTAGCAGTAGTAGGCGGTGGTGATACAGCTTGCGAAGAAGCTATTTATCTAGCAGGCCTTGCAAAACAAGTATATTTGATCGTTCGTAAAGACCACCTTCGTGCTTCTAAAATTATGCAACAAGAGGTGTTTAACACAGAAAATATTACTGTACTATTCGAACACAACACATTGGGTCTATTTGGTGAAAACGGTGTAGAAGGTGCTCACCTTGTAAAACGCATGGGACAACCAGATGAAGAAAAGGTAGATATTGCTATCGACGGATTCTTCCTTGCTATCGGACACAAACCAAACTCAGATATCTTCCAAGAATATGTTGAAGTTGATGAAATCGGTTATATCAAAACAATCGACGGATCTCCTAAAACAAACGTTCCTGGAGTATTTGCTGCAGGTGACGTAGCAGACCCTACATACCGCCAAGCAATTACAGCTGCAGCGAGTGGATGTAAATCTGCAATTGAAGCAGAACGCTTCCTTGCTACACAACAACACAAAGCATAAAAACAAGCTTTACATATAATTGAAACAAAAAAGCGATTCAGAATTCTGAATCGCTTTTTTGTTTACTCCTTCACATAAGGAGTTATGATTTCTTTCCATTTTATATATCCTGGACCCAAAAGATGCAAGCCATCATTGGTATACAATGGATTCATCTTTTCATCGCCTGTATTCTTCATTTGCGAATATAGATCTATAAAGGTATATCCATTGTTCTGACAAAAGGATTTAATCAATTCATTGGTTGCAATTACAACATCACCTTTACTTGTATGTCCATGAAACATATTCAGATCTTTATTAACCGGTAAGATACTTTGAATATATAGTTTCGTTTTCGGAGACTCCTTCTTAACTTTTGAAGCAATCATCTCAATGCCCTGCATGATCTCTTCAGGAGATCTTCCGGCAGAGACATCATTGATGCCAATCAAAAGAAATATCTTCTTGGGTTTTCCTTTTACAATCGGATCAAGACGATCATATACTCCCATCGCCACGTCTCCACTGATTCCTCTATTCTTCACATGCTTGCTATCGAATAGTTCACACCACTCCCCTCCGTCGGTAATACTATTACCAACAAAAACGATATCTTTCGATGTAATCGGGAGTTGTTCAAAAAGCGTTGCACGCTGATAATAATACGTTGAATATTTCCTTGCATCTTGCGCCATGACAAACGTACAAGCACAACAAAGCAAATATCCTAAGATTGTTGTTTTTCTCATATTTTCGGATTGTTTAGCAATAAACAGCCACAATAATTTGTGATCTTTACAACAAAATTACTCAATCTATCTGTGTAATGCGGCAGCAATACAAATAAAAATCCCGAAAATATGAAATCCACAAACGATGCTTCAAATCATCAGAGTTTGTGTCAAACATATAACAACTACCAAGCACAACTACTTTTTCTTTAGCTCTGGTCAAAGCTACGTTCAAGCGATTGGGTTGAAAGTAGAAGTCGGCACTACGTTTGAGATGTTCGGTATCACTAGACGTCAATGAAATCAGAATCAAACTACGTTCCTGACCTTGGATACGTTCTACTGTATCTACAACAATCACATCCATTACCGACTCATCAATACCTTCGTGTTCCCACATCCGTTTTCTGATCAAACGACCTTGAGCCCGATATGGAGCAATCACCGCAATTTCATGAGCCGGAACACCATTCTTCAAAGCATCTGCTATTAAGTTTGCAGCAAGAGTAGCCTCTTCATCACAAACCATGCGACGTTTCTGATGAGCCAAGTCTACAAAGATACAAGAGCGTTCATTCCCTAGGATATTAGGATAAGCTGTGTTCGCAAGCACAAGTGTTTGCTTTTTAACAGACTCAAAAGTCTGTAGCTTTCCCTTATAAAACGTATCACTCGGAAACTTTGTAATCTCCTCATTCATGCGATATGTCGTATCGAGCATAGTACCCGGATGATGTGTAAAAATCGTTTCAAAGATAGACTTCGACATCTCCTCCGAGTGTTCATCACTCACAATGATCGGACTCATTTGACAGTGATCACCAATAAAGATATATTTACTTCCACACACCATACCGGCCAAAGCAACAGGCAAGTTTAACTGTCCGGCTTCATCGAATATGATCGTATCAAAATATGTATTCTTTAATCGTGCCGTATGCAAGTGAAAGCAACTACCACCCAATATTACACCACCGCCAGATTCATTAAATGTATAATAATCGAAACGTTCGCCGCCAACAGACAATTGCGACAAGCGCTCGGCATTAGCCACACACCCGCCTTCATACTTCAAGTCATCAGCCTGATAATGGTATCCAATCTTTCCGATAAGCGGATATCCCGTTTGCTTTGCAATTTTCACCAGCGCATTATTAATTGCACGATGCGTCTGCGAGGTAATTAAGACACGTTCCCCTTTTACCTTTGCCAAAACAAGAGCAATTAAAGCAAGCACATGCGTTTTCCCCGTTCCGGGAGGACCCTGTATGACGTAAAAGTTTTTCGTAGTTACTGCTTTATAAAAAGCCTCTTTTTGCTTCTCATTAAAGCGAACACCACTCTTTTTTATCAAGTATTCAATCTCTTCAAGTTTATCATTCGTAAAAGCCGGAGCTGTAGCTCCATTAATCAAAGCCATGATACGAGACTTATGATCCGATGATTCCAATGTAGAGAAAGCATTCTCCAGTATAAACGAAAAGTTAGCATAATCACGATCAATCATCCAGTCATTAAGTCGCGTATCCAGTTTACGAGCCTCGCCTTCACTATAACGGTCAAAATAGAGAACAAGATGATCGCCATTATCTTCAAGCAATACAGCTTTTGCCAAAGGTTCTTTGGGATTACAACGATGAAGACGCACGCTATCCCCTACTCTAAACTTAGACAAATTATTTTTCACATAAGCCCGCATTACCAATAAGCCTTGATCATTTGTATACAAATCGCTCAACCGGACATTTACAATTGCTTCGCCTTCTTTGACACGATCATCGGCTGCCTTAGCCCAAATAGCCAGAACTTGCCGTTCCTTTAAATTTTCTTCTATACGAACAAAAGTGCGCAACTTATCAATTGTAATCATTCTTATCTGTACCTCTCGTTTAATTTCAATGCAAAAATACCAAAGTTTCGAAGCCGACGCCTCATTACTCCCATACAAATAGATCTAAATAGTCTTTATAATGCTACTACAACATAACCTCAACAACCTCCTATTGGTATTACAACCCATAATAAATGTGTAAAAACGGATTCTTCCATAAAAACATTTAAAAACAAGAAAAGATATATGCTTTTAATAAAATGGATTCATTACAATTTTGTATGTTTGATAAAAGAAAGAAGTAAGCGATCAATAACAAGCTTACTATTGAATCACGAAAAGAAAATAAACACTTTAAAACTAAAAGATTATGATAGCATTTATACTTAGTACACTTTTAATGTCAAATACAACTGCTGCCCCACAATGTAAAGAAGCAGTTCCTCCGTTCCAACTGATGCAACTTCCTTATGCCGCAGATGCATTGGAACCAGTAATCAGCAAATCGACCATCGACTTTCATTATGGTAAGCACCTACAAGGATATGTAAACAACCTGAATCAGCTGATCAAAGGAACCAAGTTTGAGAATGCTGATATCATTACCATCATCAAAGAATCTGACGGTCCGATCTTCAACAATGCAGCACAAGTTTGGAATCACACCTTCTACTTCAGCACACTAGCTCCTAATGCAGGAGGTGCACCAAAGGGCAAACTAGCGGATGCAATCAATGCAACATGGGGTTCGTTTGAAAACTTTCAAAAAGAATTTAACGCAGCATCTGTAAGTGTTTTTGGTTCTGGCTGGGCATGGTTGGTAAAAGATAAAGATGGCAAACTTTCGATAGTAAAAGAGAGCAATGCCGGTAATCCGATTACAAAAGGACTAACACCACTTCTTACATTCGATGTATGGGAGCACGCATATTACTTAGATTATCAAAACAGACGTCCCGATCACGTAAATGCTCTTTGGAACATCGTTGATTGGAATATTGTAGAGGCCCGATACTAACTCTTAACCTTCATTTTTAGTCATAAGCAAGCCGTTGGCAACAGTTGTAACTGTAGGTCAACGGCTTTATTTTTATCATTTTTAATTCTATTATACTTATTTTTCGTACTTCTCTGTTTTTTATATTGATTAAAACCCTAATTTTACGACGTATTCGTACAGCAAACAAAGACAAGTCTTTGACCAATAATATTAGATTGCCTTTAAATCACATATAATAAAAACTAATACAACCATTGCATGAAAAAAGTACTCTTTTCATTGTTAATCATGCTGCCTTTCATTCTTCAGGCACAAACCAGCTCAATCTCCACGTTTGAGATTAGCGGTCAGCTTATCGACAAAGCTGAGAATGAAACCGTGCCTTACGCAACCATCAAGGTAACTACAAAAAGTGAACCGGGAAAAGCAGTAAAAATGCTTGCAACTGATGAAAAAGGAAACTTCGTAATCCATTTGAAAGCTTCAGGATCGTACGTTGTCGACTTCAACTCAGTAGGCAAAGTAAACATTAAAAAAACCGTAGACCTTACCACCGAAAAACCCAAAGTAAACCTCGGAAAGATTGACATGCCCGATGATACAAAAGCATTGGGGGAAGTCACCGTTACAGCACAAAAGCAATTAGTAAAGGTCGAAATAGACAAGTTAGTTTACAGTATCGAAGACGATCCCGAAGCTAAAACGTCTACTACGCTAGAGATGTTTCGCAAGGTTCCGATGCTTACCGTAGATGGCGAAGACAAAATCCAATTAAAAGGAAAGTCAAACTTTAAAATCCTTGTAAACGGTAAACCTTCCAACATGCTGTCTAACAACCCAAGCGACGTACTTAAGAGTATGCCTGCCAATAGTGTAAAAAGCGTGGAAGTTATCACCGATCCGGGAGCTAAGTACGACGCCGAAGGAGTAGACGGAATTATCAACATCATCACCAATCGTAACTCACTCGACGGCTACACCGGTACAATCAGAGCTTCTGCATCTACACCTGGCTCGTTCGGAGCAGGCGGTTACATCTCTATGAAAGCTGGGAAGTTCGGACTGACCGGAAACTACAATTTCAACGGATATAAAAGTCCTACTACCAACAACTACTCGATGCGCGAAAGCTTCATCGATCCCGAGAATCATTTTCTTGAACAAACCGGTAAAAATAAAAACAAAGGCAATCACCAATACGCAACAGCCGAGGCCAGTTATGAGATTGATTCGCTCAACCTACTTAGCGCAAGCTTCAACTACTTCTTTGGAAACGCGAAGAACACCAGTTACACATCAGTTGGCATGTATAACGAACTACGCGATTCGGTTTTTGCATACGACCAACAGACCACAAGTAAAAACGATTACGGTGGTTCCAACTTGAATGTCGATTACCAACGTAGCACGAAAACACCCAACGAGTTACTTACCGTTTCGTATCGATTTAGCCACGATCCAAACAATTCGTCGGGTATCAGTGAGATTACTCCTATCTTAAACTACAGCCCGCGTAAACAAAACAGCATCAACGATGCCGGTACAACCGAACACACCGGACAAGTAGATTACGCACTACCTATAAAGAAAGTACACTACATCGAAGTCGGGTTGAAGTACATCAACCGTGCCAGTCGAAGTAAAACAGACTTATACTTATATGATTACGCTACCGACGAATGGAACACACTACTCGACAACGGCGACAAGTTCAAGCACTTGCAACACATCTACAGTGGCTATTCGGGCTATGCGTATAAAGGCAAAAAGTTCGGAGCAAAAGCAGGTTTACGTTTCGAGGGAACAACCGTACGCGTGAAGTACGAAGAGAAACCCGATCAAGACTTCGGAACCAGTTACTTCGACCTCATCCCTTCGGCATCGGGATCATACATGATCTCTCAATCGCAAACGCTAACCGGAGGATACAACATGCGTATCATGCGTCCGGGTATTTGGGCTTTAAATCCGTATGTAAACAATACCGACCCGCGCAACGTATCGTTTGGTAATCCCGATCTTGACTCCGAAAAAAGTCACCGCTTTAATCTGGGCTACAGCAACTATTCGGGCAAGTATAGCGTTAATACCAGCGTTTCTTACTCGTTTCTGAATAACGGCATTCAGCGTTACACTTACGTAGAAGACGGTGTTGCCTATTCTACTTACGGAAACATAGGCAAACGCAAAGAACTATCTTTGAGCTTGTATGCCAACTGGAACGCAACATCCAAACTACGCTTGATGATGAACACATTCGGATCATACGTTGATCTGAAAGCTAACAACGATAGCGGATTAAAAAATAGCGGTGTAACAGGCGGTGTATTTGCGAACGGACAATATACCTTCCCTTACAACATCCGCGCAAACGTTGGCGGCGGTGTATACAGTCCGTGGATACAACTACAAGGACAAGGTTCTACAAATTACTTTTACTTCCTTGGCCTAAGTAAGGACTTCTTAAAAAAGAAACAACTTACAGTATCCCTTAACGCATCAAATCCATTTACGAAATACATAAACTATACAAATACAACATCCGACGTAAATTTCCATCAATACTCAAAGAGCCAATATACCTCACGTCGCTTCACAGTGAGCGTATCCTATCGTTTTGGCGAATTGAAAGAACAAATCAAGAAAGCCAAAAGAGGTATAACCAACGACGATACACAGCAAAGCGGTAATAGCGGCGGTGGCAATAGTGGTGGCGGTGGCCAATAAGCTTCCACACAACATCCATAAAACAAGAAAGCGTCTCCGAGGAGGCGCTTTTCTGTTTTATACATATATCATTTCGATCAGCAGATCGACACAATTTTTTTATTCCCTCAGAAAGTAAGCGTGAACAACGTACTTTCGGGCGTAGAGTGCATCAACTGCAAGTTGCCCTGATGATTGCGCAATATTTGTTTCGATATACTAAGACCGATACCCGATCCCCCCTCTTTGGTAGTAAAGAACGGAACAAAGATTTGTTCGGCCGTCTCTTTTGCGATAGGCGCCCCGTTGTTTTCGATCCCAATCATCCAGTGTCCGTGCCTATCGAGCGAAGCAGATAGCCTGATTCGCCCAAGCTTATCCGGCCCAATTGCCTCAGCCGCATTACGCATCAGGTTTACAATCACCTGCACGATTTGTCCGCGATCAGCCATTAGCACAGGCATACCATCACCTTGCTCGATATCAATATAAACCTTTGTTGTATCGCATACTTCCGAAAGCATAAAGCGACGACACTGCACCAGCAACTCCTCCACTACAATAGCCTCCTTGTGAGGTGGTGGTACCTTTGCAAACTGACGGTAGTGATTTACAAAGGTCATCAAATTGCCCGATGTCGAATGAATCAGTTCCAATCCGGTTTTGAGTTCTTTGCTTTGCGAGGCATCAGAGCGAATCAGCAATTCGCTCAACGATCGAATGGGCGCAATACTATTCATAATCTCATGCGTCAACACCCGGGTAAGCCTAATCCAAGATTCAAGCTCCTTTTCGTCTAGTTCCGAACTAATATCATTTAAAGTTAGAATTCGTAACATCGCGTCACGCTTCTTAAAATAAGACGTTTTCACAGAAAGCGTAGCAAGACGCTGTTCGCCCGCAATTACAACCTGCTTGGTTTCGAGATCCGAACAGTTCATCAATTCGGTCGAGAGTTTCTCATCAATACGATCCAACTGCGACAGGTGCGTAAAGTTGACCTGACCCAACAGCTTTCGAGCCGCCTCATTGCTTTGATACACATATCCCCGATCATCACACACCACCACACCGGTAGCACTTTTGCTCAAAATTAGTTCAAAATACTGTTCTTGCAAATACGCCTCCTGCTTTGCCTGCGAAAGCATTTCTTTTACCCGATTGAGCGTAACATTGGTAATACGCTCGGGCTCGCTCCCCTTCGTTTCGGAAAAACGGAACGTAAAGTCGTTGTTCTCCACCGCCTCAAAAAGTAAACGAATCTTTTCAAGATGCATCTTATAACTCTTCAACACTTGCACCAAAGCAAAAACGACGACAACGAGTCCGCCCCAAAACAAAAACGAAAGTTGGGACGCACTACCCGATAAGACTTTGTATACATCGATCGAACAAGCAGATACGCTTGCCACAATCAAAAGTAGATTTAGGATCAACTTGTTTCGAATCGATCTGAACATACAACTACAGATTATAACGTTTCATTTTATTGTATAATGTCTGACGACTAATGCCCAATCGGCCCGCCGCCGTAGAAAGGTTGCCTTCACAATCGTTCAATGCCTGCTCTATCATGACACGTTCCATCTCTTCGAGCGTAGTAGCTACTGCAGATGCTACCGGCATCTCATCTTCCTGTTTCAAGTGAAAATCAGAAACCTTGATCGCTTCTCCCCCACTCATAATCACCGCCTTCTCGATGGCATGCTCTAGCTCCCTGATGTTTCCGGGCCACGCATACGTCTCGAGCAGATGCAGGGCTTCGGAAGTAATCACCGGTTTATTGATTCCGTATTTACCGGCAAACTTCGCTACAAACATATCGGCAAAATCTTTGATATCCTCTTTGCGCTCGCGCAATGGAGGCAAGATTAGATGAATGGTATTGATACGATAAAAAAGATCTTCGCGGAAGGATGTTTCACGAACCATCTTTTGCAGATCGCAATTGGTCGCGGTAATTAATCGGATATTTACCGATACGGGATGTACGCTACCTACAGGCATTACGGAGCGACTTTGCAAACAGGTAAGTAGTTTTACTTGCTGATGCATGGGCAAGTTTCCGATCTCATCGAGAAAGAGCGAGCCATCATGAGCCGCTTCAAACTTACCTTTTTTATCGGCACGTGCGTCGGTAAAAGCACCTTTTACGTATCCGAACAATTCACTTTCGAAGAGCGTCTCCGGGATTGCCCCCATGTCGACACATACCATCGACTGCTTGCTTCGGGCCGATAAGTGATGAATCTCTCTGGCTAGCATTTCCTTTCCGGTACCATTCTCGCCCGTAATCAAAACGTTCACATCGGTGAGCGCAACTTTCTCTACCATCTCGCGCAGCAATTGCATACGCGGAGCAGTGCCCCAATACATACGTTTGGGCATTGCTATCGGTTGCTTTTGCTTTTTATTGCCGCAAGAAGCTGCTTTGATCAGCGTTTGCATCATTTTTTCGTTATCCCATGGCTTGGTCACAAAGTCGGAAGCACCGAGTTTCATCCCCTCTACCGCTAGCGTAATATCTGCATAGGCCGTAAAAAGAACTACAGGCGTATCGTTCGTAATTTGCTTGATGCGTTGCAACCAAAACAAACCTTCGTTGCCGTTGTTGATACCTGTTTTGAAATTCATATCCAGCAATACAACGTCGAAAGTAGCCGAGCGAAGTGCTTCGTCAATACCAATAGGAGAAGTAAGGGTCTTTATGTTCGAAAACTCTTTTTGCAGCAAC
>DLYT01000106.1:0-6063 GCA_003447595.1 Porphyromonadaceae bacterium | reverse complement strand
AGTAGTTTTCTCCTACTTTAATTTTCGACCTTTCACACCATACATCCGGCGCATTAATTAGGAATGTAACAGCGATGAAACAACACATTAGGTACAAATGATCTATACTTATTGTATTCTTTTTACGTTTAAGAATAAAGAGTCGTTTTATGTAAAAACAAGCCTATTTACCCGAATACGGTAGTTTGGAAGCTAGATGGTTGTCGTTCGTGAACATTATGAAAGTAACAGTTTGCCGGTAATCGATAAACTAGGATTGACAGACACGGAAATTGCTCAGCGACAACTTCGTTTTGCGGTAACGGGAAGATCTTAAAAGCGTGTGATTGATGACGTTTTGTATTGGCTCAACTTCGTATGCATGGCTTAAGATATATCCATGTGAGCTAAGAGACGTAAAACCATTTGTGCGTGAGTTGATGGCAAATATTATCAACGAAGAATGTTTCGCATTACCGTGAAGAGTATTTGGTATTACCGTGTAGAATGTTTTTACTCTTCGTTATGAATGAATTTACTCACCGCGGTGAGTAAAAATAGACTTTGTAATAAGGAGCCTACCTTTTTACAAAACGGTTAGCCCCTTTTGAAAAACGCCGGGCACCGATTGGGCAAAAGGATACGACCTTTTTTTAAGAAGGTAATAACGTTTTTGGCAGAACGAAGCATGGTTCTTGCAAAAAGGTTACTTGGTTTTGACTAATTATCAACAAAAGATTGATTTCAAAACCTGTATCCCCACTTGAGAACACCGTTTTCTGAACGTAAAAAATCAGTCGAAATCAACAATCTAGGAGGAAAAATCAACAAAAAAACGGCTTTGCTAGCAACGTGAATCCCATTTGCCATCTGCCCCAACAATGCCTTATTGTATTAGAAGACTTACACGATCAGGTTATAAACCATGCGCTGTACATCGAAAAAAAGCGCAGGAAAGAAGAACTCTCCTACGCTTTGTATAAATATAGAATGCGTTATGCACGCATCGATTGCTCGATGATTAGAATACCGGTAATTGATAGATAAAGCCGGTTGTGATTTGTGCTGTGTTGTAATTGTCCCAACCCAAAGATTTTGCTCTATCTGTGAATGTATACGCACGTCCTAGGAATGCAAGGAAGAAGTGCAAGTTTTGCTTCATCGGGTAAAACTCTACACCACCTTGGTAGCCCCATGATGTACGGTATTTACCTTTCTCACGCATATCATTGTCTTTGTACAAACCTTGAGTTTCATACATACCTTTCACAAAAAGGTTCCATTTTGGTGCCACACGGTAGTTTAGGTGCCATACCAAAGATAGGTATGATGCATCCATTGCTGTGTAGTCGGTGCGTCCGTCGCCTAGATCTTGATTGATAATGTTGGTCATGATTCCTTTGCGATCAAGCGCCTGACGTGCATACATCACATCAAAATAGGTATTTACCGGATTGATGTTTAACTCTTGACCAAAGGCAAAGTAATACATATTCTCACCTTTAGCTTGGTTCATGATAGAAGCCGACCAGCGAGTCTTAAACATGTTATCCCAAAAACCTCCGTTCCAATTGATGGTATACAACAATGGAAGCTTCGTGTCGCGAATGTTGTCCGGAAGATTTCCATAAGTTGCTTCAAACGAATTGTTTCGCGCGTCTACAACCTGAAAAGCAAGTTGTTGTGATGGAGTAAAGTCGTAGATAAAGTTAACCCCGGTAAGGAAGTTGTCCATATACTCTACCATATCACTGTATTCATAAATGTCAATCGGGTTAAGGTCGAATTCGAAACCACCGTACATCGTACACATTTTACCACCAATAATAGAGAATTTTGGAGTTACTTTGAATCCGATCGAAGCAATATCTATCGACTTAGGCATATTATCAAGAAAGCCCGATCCGTCGTTGCTTCTATTCAAACGCTGACGGTAACGATAAAAGATCCAGTCGTTGATATTACCTTTGGCTTCGATACGAAGCTGTTTCATTTTAAATGCTCCTTTCTCGAAGTCACCATCATTCCAGTTGGCATCGAAAGCTGCATGAGTATTGAGATAAAGATTAAACTTGTCGGTCTTCTTCTCTATCTTTGTTACAGTTTCAAATAAAGACTTTTCGTCGAAGTTGTCAGACTCTTGTTGCGCATAGAGTGCTGACGATGCCAGCAACGGCATGAATAGTAATGCTAACTTTTTCATTTTAATTTTGGCTTTTAATAGCTATAATTCAATAATATATCATTAATGCTTTGATATCGTTTATAAAAAAAACAACATTCCATACCGAAAAGTTTTTTTCTATAAATCAAAGACGTTTTTAGTCATCCTTTATACAAAGGACAAAATTAATAAAACAAACATATCTATCCTCATTTTTAACACGAACCAAACAAACTATAACACAGTTGATATTTCACATAGTATTTTTAAAATATTCATCAAAACAGCAGTAATACAGGCTTTTTACCGATATAGAATCAAATGAAGATTTCTTTTAAAGAATATTTATTATCGAAAACATCTACATAAAGATACAACAATAACAACGTGCATACGAAGCATGAGAAATGCTTGAGAGGAAACTTCTTTATCATTAGTTTCGAAAAAGGACGAGTGCCAAAAAATTGGACAGTAGTGTCCAATTTTTTGACACTTTACAAAATACACAAAAATACTAATACGCTATAAAACAACACAGTAACTATTATGGCACGATTTTGGCATGCTTATAATAGAAGGCACAACGCATTTTGCCTTTACAGTAGCTTACTTTATTTTTTATAGTCATGTTAAAACAACTAAGTGTCATATTCCTTTTTGCCGTAACGGAAGTATCCGAAATTACCGCGCAACAAGCATGGTCGCTCGATCAATGCATCGGTTATGCGGTAGAGCAGTCGCCCGGCGTGCAAAAGCAAATGGTGCAAAAACGCATCTACGACCAGTATTACAAAGAGTCGGTCGCATCGCTATTTCCGTCGGTAAGTGCCGGCACGAGCTTAAGTACCAGCTTTGGCCGATCGATCAACCCGGCAACAAATACGTACGAGAATACCAGCAACTTGAACAATCCGTATCAACTGAGTGCTTCCCTGCCTCTATTCGACGGACTCAGCAGTTGGTACAACATTCGTTTTCGTGAAGCGGGAAAAGAAAGAGGGCTTAAAGAGATCGAACGGGTAAAAGATCAGTTGGCTCTGGATGTAATGCAGGCATATTACGACGGCGTATATTATATGAAACTCGTGCAGCTTGCCGAAGAACAGCTTGTACAAAGCCGACAAGAACTGACCTTCACAACTAAAAAAGAGGAGCTTGGCCTTACTGCCGGTGCCGATATCGCGCAAATGGAAGCAAAGGTAGCGGCAGACAGTTTCAACTTGGTTCGCCAAGAGAACTATCAGCACTTGAGTATCATTCGTCTCAAAGAACTGATGAACTATCCAATGGATTCTGCTCTTGAAATCGACACCATGCTTGCCGATTTCATACCGCAAACGTCAATCAACAACTTGGAGGAAATAAAAGAAACAGCTTTATCAACGCTGCCCGAAGCCGAGCAATCGAAGTTGTTGATCAAAGAGGCGAAGTTGCAGCATAAAATGGCGCAAGGTTCGTTGTTTCCGTACATTTCTTTATCGGGTGGCATCAGTACAAACTACTATGAAAACTTGAACGATAATGCTGCTGACAAACGCAGCTTTTCGTCGCAGTTCAAGAACAACCGAGGCGAATACGTTACCATCAATTTGTCGTTTCCGCTTTTCAATAAGCTAAGCAACATCTCCCGCATCAAACGCAGCAAATATCAATATACCATTTCGAAGCTAGATCATCAGGCTACGATCAACAAACTGGAAAAGGATATAGAACAAGCCGCGGCCGACCTTGCCGGTACGGGAAAGGAATACATCCAGGCTCAAAAACAAGCGTATGCTTTGCAGTTGGCACATCGGGTAAACCGCCGCAAGTATGAAGAGGGACTGATCAGTGTGATCGAACTTCAAACCTCGTCAAACCAATACTTGCAGGCCGAAGCCGACTTGGTTGCGAGTCGCATTCGCTATCTACTCAAAGACAAGTTGGTGAATTATTACCGCGGTATTCCGCTTATCCCGTAAACAACTTCTCTTATTATAAATACAACAAGCTAATACATCATACACATGGATCGTAAAATAGAACCCAAAAAGGGTATTAAAAAGAAACATATTCCTTACATCGCCGGAGGTGTACTTTTCCTAGCATTTGCGGGATGGGCCATATTTGGCAATCACCAATCTACACTACGCGTAGACAAAAAGTCGGTCGTGATTCAAAACGTACTTAGCGATCAGTTCAATGATTACATACGCATCGACGGACAAGTACAACCCATCACGGTGATACAACTTAGTCCGCTCGAAGGAGGCATCGTTGACGAAATTCTTGTAGAAGAAGGAACAACGCTAAAGAAAGGTCAGCCCATTGTCCGCCTCAGCAACTCCAATCTCGACTTATCCATCCTCAATAGTGAGGCCGAACTTGCCGAAAAGCAAAACTTTTTGCGCAACACGCAAGTGGCCATGGAGCAGGATAAACTCAACAACAAAACCGAAAAACTACAACTCGATCTGGATGTGCGTCGCAAGTTGCGTGCTTATAATCAAAACGAAGCATTGTATAAAGACAAACTGATCTCGAGAGAAATCTATCTGCAATCGAAAGAAGATTACGAACTGGCAAAGGAGAAACAAGCTCTCGTTACGGAACGTTTGCGCCAAGACTCCATTTATCGTTCGGTACAGGTAGACCAGATGGAAGAGAGTTTGCAGAATATGCGCGAGAATATGTTCTTGATTCGCCGACGGGTAGATAATCTGGTGGTTAAATCGCCAATTGATGGTCAGCTTGGGCTACTTGAGGTAGTACCGGGGCAAAACGTTGCAATGGGGCAACGCATTGGTCAGCTCAATGATCTTACCGATTACAAGATCGAAGCCATGATCGACGAGCATTACATCGACCGCGTAAGAACAGACTTGGAAGGAACCTTTGACAGACAAAGCAACAAGTACTCGATCAAGGTACGCAAAGTATATCCTGAAGTCCGCAACGGGAAGTTTAAAACCGACTTGGTTTTTACGGGCGAACGCCCCGACAACATCCGTACCGGACAAACCTACTACATCAATCTGGAGCTAGGCCAACCAATCCAATCGGTATTGATTCCGAAAGGAACGTTCTTCCAGTCTACCGGTGGCAGTTGGATCTTTGTAGTAGATCGCGATGGCAGCAAAGCCTACCGACGCAAAATAAAGATAGGCCGTCAGAATCCGCAATACTATGAAGTAACGGAAGGACTTGAGCCGGGCGAGCAGGTGATTGTAACCAATTACGACAGCTTTAAAGACAATGAAGTCTTGATACTAAACGATTAATCAACAAACTTAAATAGTAAATACTATGTTACGCATCGAAAATCTTTCAAAAGTATTCAGAACAGAAGAGGTAGAGACAGTAGCTCTTAACCAAGTTTCATTAGAAGTAAAAGACGGCGAGTTTGTAGCCATCATGGGTCCGTCGGGTTGTGGAAAGTCAACCTTGCTTAATATCTTGGGGCTACTCGACAGTCCTACAGAAGGGATCTACTACCTGGGCGAACAAGAAGTGGGATCGCTTAAAGAAAAAGATCGCACCAAAGCCCGCAAAGGAAATGTAGGATTCGTATTTCAGAGCTTTAACCTGATCGACGAACTAAACGTATTTGAGAATGTAGAGTTACCTCTCACCTACCTCGACATGAAGTCGGCCGAACGAAAAGAGCGTGTAAATGCCATCTTGAAGCGCATGAACATCAGTCACCGTTCACACCACTTTCCGCAACAATTATCGGGTGGTCAGCAACAACGCGTAGCCATCGCCCGAGCGGTAGTTTCCAATCCTAAGATCATTCTTGCCGATGAGCCTACCGGTAACCTCGACTCAAAAAATGGCGCCGAAGTAATGCAGCTGCTAACCGAATTGAATAAAGAAGGTACAACCATCATTATGGTTACACACAGCAAGCACGACGCATCCTTTTCCCACCGCGTTATCAA
>DLYT01000004.1:26522-26938 GCA_003447595.1 Porphyromonadaceae bacterium | reverse complement strand
GGTAATATTGCGGAGGATTGATTCGCGTTGGTGAATTATTGTTGTTCGAGTTGAAGGAGTACAGGCTCATTCACTTCGATCCCTTTGTGATTATTCATCAGGATTTCGCCTTTCTTGTCTACTAATGTTTGATGTGGAATACCATTGATGCTTAGTTTTGCTGAGATACGACTCCAATCGTCTTTGCTAATGCGGATTTGCTCTCCTTTGATATTGTTGTCGTTGAGGAACTTTTCGGTATGCTCAATCGGCGAATCTACGTCGCAAGTAACATAGAGGAATTTGATTTTTTTGTCTTTGAGACGTTCTACCATATCACGATCCTTTAGCATCCCGGCTCTGCATGGGCCACATCCCAGGTTCCAGAAGTCGATCATCAAAACATTCCCTTCGTATGGTTTGATCAAGTTGGCAAA
>DLYT01000004.1:19492-26256 GCA_003447595.1 Porphyromonadaceae bacterium | reverse complement strand
ATTTCTTTGATCAGGTAGTTTGAGATCTGTGATCTCACGTGATTGGATTTGATAATAGGCATATATGTAGATAAGACGTTCAACTTAAAGTCGAGATCATAGTCTTTAAGAATATCTAGGATCGTATATTTTAATGTGCGAGCGATCGCGTAATCACTCATGTAGCATGTGTCAATTTTGTAGTCATGTTGACGAATTACAATTGAATCGACAAACGCTGCTATATCGGCTGCTTGTCTATTTCTTAGTAAGATGGAGTCTTTTTCGCTGAGATTCTGATAATTTTCATGCTTCCACATCTTTGGCTGGTACATATTTGGTGCAAATTCGAACCGATTGATGGGTACCCAAGAGGAAGAAGTGGTGCAAAACAAAGGATTGTTGAGCACTGTGGTATAAAACGTAGGATAGAAATCATAGAAGTCTGCCGGAAGTGGGATGAAGTCCGGGTTTGTTTCAGAGTAGTAATTGCCGAGAGAGTCTTGCTTGTTTAGATATTTCTTATTATTATAGTAGCTACTAAGCTCTAACAGCTCTTTAAAAATATAGGTCTGAAAGTCGGAGATCAATTGGTTCTTTGCATAGTCGGATAAATTGTATTGAGCAAGGATGCTGTTGCTTTGCTCTGCATACTCGTTTGCTTTGTTGAGAAGTGTTTGCTTCATTTCAAGCGTAGCAGGTAATCCTTCTTTTGTCGCATTGTAAATATCCATTCCATTCGGGAGATTGAACTTTTGCGCAATGGTGGGTTGAAGGGTATTGATTGCAACGGCATCTTCCGAACCAAGGAAAACTAATGTGTTTTTGTTTTTATGAGGAGTAGCCAAATCGGAATAAAAGAAGACTGTGTCGAAAGGTGCTAAATAAATACCTTTGTTGATGCCGGAAACAAAGCTCCAATATGGACTAAAGATGGGTAGCTCTGCTTCAAAAGACCCATCGGGTGCTATATCGACCAAGATGTTTTTTTCGTCACGGGTTATTTGATCTTCGAAACGAAAGGTTAAGGTGCTATATCCGAGGCGAGGTGTATAATGATCGATATAACCTTTGACAATGGCTTTGCCCGGAGTTATCGCTTTGTCTGCATATTGCTCGGGTGCGAATGTCCAGTTTGTATGATTGCTGTTGTTTGTTGCTGTCAATGCAGGGGAGTAGGTTGTGTTATCGTAACGCAGTGTCTTTACACCCTTTTTATCTTCTCGCAACGAGATCGTATGTTTGGTTCCGTCATTTAGTACAACAGAATACTCATTCTTGCCAGATTTCTTAATAGATGCTTGCTCAACAATACCATTATTAAAGAATCCTTTGGGGTAGATTTGAAGTGATTCTCCATTGTTGGAAGTCCATATGCCACATATCTCTAGAGGGAACTGTTCGGTTGCCGATTGTTTCAGACTTATACCCAATGTCGCATCTTGTGGATTCGATTGAGGTTCGAGGAAGTCTACTCGATCAACTTCGGGTAAAACCGGTTCAAAATAGAGTGTTGCTTTCCGTTCTCCCGACTCCGGCATAAAAACTTGTTTGTTCAACTCATAATTATCTGCTCGTTTTAGACGGAACACTTTATCGCCGTTGCTATCTTTCAAGTAACTGTTCGAATCAATACTTACCCAATAATTCGGTAGATTGGATACTGTAATCTCCGCAATGGTTGCAGTATCTGTAAAGATGATGCGGTCGAATACATAGTTTTTGGCATATTCATAATCCGGATGATCTATCGTTTTTTGCTGTGCTACAATAGATGAAGCACACATCAGACTAAAGAATAAAAAACTGTTTTTCATGATATATTGAATTTAAGTGACGCGTAAATATAAATGAAAGATTCGTATTCTATTCATCGTCAGCTTCGAAATTTCCTATTTCGGGTAAAATTGCTCTTGCTTCTTTCTCCGAAAGGGAGTCTACCGACTTAAGACGGCGTTGAATGGCTCGGGTGCGTTTGCCGAGAACTTCTTCGATTTGGCCGCTTGCGGTTTGGATATTCTTTTGGGCTTTTTCGAGCATGCCACCAAAGTTGTCGAACTCTTTCTTTACGGCTCCAAGTATTGCCCATACTTCGCTGGAGTGTTTTTGAATGGCTAATGTGCGGAATCCCATTTGAAGACTGTTTAATATTGCGGCTAGGGTAGTAGGGCCTGTTACGACTACTTTATAATTGCGTTGCAAATCTTCGAGTAGGGCAGAGCGACGAACTACTTCGGCATAGATGCCTTCGAACGGAAGAAACATGATACCAAAATCGGTGGTATATGGTGGGGCAAGGTATTTATCGGAAATGTCTTTTGCCATTTTCTTAATGGTTTGCTCCATTTGGCGCGATGCCGCGTCGATCATACTTTGTTCGCCCGTATCATAAGCATTGAGCAACTGCTCGTATACATCTTTCGGGAACTTTGCGTCGATAGGAAGGTATACTTGTGAGGTGAAGTCGTCTTTTCCCGGAAGTTTTACGGCAAACTCAACCAAATCGTTGGAGTTTTTATTGGTTTTGACGTTTGCTTCGTACTGATCGGGTGCCAGAATTTGCTCCAATAGCATACTTAATTGTATCTCGCCAATGTTTCCGCGTGTCTTTACATTGCTTAGTACGCGCTTGAGGCCGCCTACATCTTGAGCTAAGGTTTGCATTTCGCCCAATCCTTTTTGCACACTCTCCAATTGCTCGGTTACCATGCGGAACGACTGACCAATGCGTTCGTTGAGTGTTTTCTGCAGTTTCTCATCTACGGTTACTTTGATTTCATCTAGTCGCTTCTCTGTATTATCAATGAGTCGGTTTTGACGGTTCTCCTGAATCAAGAACTGTTCTTTTTGAAGTCTGGTCAGGGTTTCGATACTTCTTTCAAAGGTGTTGGTAAACTCTTTCATGGCAAAAGAGAGGGTCTCACGGCTTTCTTTGGCTATGTGGCGCGACTCGTCTCGATTCATTTTGAAGTCTTCTCGGAAGTTTCGTTCAATTCGCTCGAAAGAATTTTCGAAAAATTTCTTCAGATCCTCTAGTTCTCTTTTAATGTCTTCACTTCCCGATGGTTGTCGGGTGGTTTTGAATATCAAAAAGCAGATTCCTAGTAGATTAGCAATAAGTAGTATGTCTGTCATATTGTTGTTTTTATTATAAAGTTGCTATATACTGAGTTGTTATACATGTAATTTTATTGAAAAAAAATCACTTATTCAAGAACAAAATTAAGCGTATACGGTTTTATAAGTACAAAGGCGATCAAAAATAAACGAATCGAATAAAATGGCAAAGATAACATTAAAAGGAAACGAAATCAATACAACAGGGAATATGCCTAACGTTGGTACTGAAGCTCCTGATGTAAAGCTTGTAAAAGCTGATCTAAGTGAACTTGCGTTGTCGGATTTACGAGGCAAGAGAGTAGTAATGAACATCTTCCCAAGTTTGGATACAGATGTATGTGCAACTTCAGTTCGTAAGTTTAATGAGGCAGTATCCAAAATGCCAAATACAGTAGTGTTGGCGATATCAAAGGATCTTCCTTTTGCTCAGGCTCGATTCTGTACCGTAGAAGGAATCAAAAATGTAATTCCTTTGTCAGGGTTTAGATGCAATTGCCTTGAAGAAAAGTATGGACTCGGCATTGCCGATGGGCCATTAAGAGGACTCTACGCAAGAGCGGTAGTCGTCCTTGATGAAAACGGCAAAATTCTTTACGAAGAACTTGTACCGGAAATAGTACAAGAGCCGAACTATGAAGCTGTGATAGCAACTTTGAAATAGATTATTGTTTTTCATTGGTTAAAGTTAAGGGTTAGTGTTAGGGCCGCCGGATGTGAATCCCGCGGTTCCTTTTTTTTTATATATATGTCACATAAATTAATTTTTTGAGATTAATGCTTGTTTGTTTAATGCTTTTCTTATATTTGTGATTATAAGAATGTAAACCGATGCTGATGAAAAACTACTCAAATAGACTAGTACCACGTATTTCAGATCCTTTTACAATTTCTATAATCTAATACCCTTTAATAATGAGTTTAAGAATTATAGTTTTAGCAAAACAGGTTCCGGATACTCGTAATGTAGGAAAAGACGCAATGAAAGCGGATGGAACCGTAAATAGAGCTGCCCTTCCTGCAATCTTTAATCCGGAAGATTTAAATGCCCTTGAACAGGCTTTACGTTTAAAAGACAGATATCCGGGATCAACCATAACTCTTCTTACCATGGGGCCTTCGAGAGCTGCCGATGTAATACGTGAGGGGTTGTTTAGAGGTGCTGACAATGGATATTTACTTACCGACAGAGCTTTTGCCGGAGCTGATACATTAGCAACTTCCTATGCCTTATCAAAAGCAATTGAAAAAATAGGTGATTTTGATTTGATCTTGTGTGGCCGTCAGGCTATTGATGGTGATACGGCTCAAGTAGGACCACAAGTGGCTGAAAAGCTCAATATTCCACAAGTTACTTACGCAGAAGATATTTTAGCTGCAACAAATGGTTTGGCGAAAATCAAACGTCGTCTCGAACGAGGTGTAGAGGTTGTTGAAGGAACCATGCCTTTGGTTGTTACGGTAAATGGTTCTGCCCCGGCATGCCGCCCGCGCAATGCTCGTTTGATTCAAAAGTATAAACATGCAAAGACAGTTACCGAACGTCAGGCCGATGATACAGACTATACAGAGTTGTTTAGTGCTCGTCCGTATCTGAACCTTCCGGAGTGGAGTGTTGCTGATGTGAATGCTGATGTGGTACAATGTGGCTTATCGGGCTCACCAACTAAGGTGAAGAAAATTGAGAATGTCGTATTTCAAGCGAAAGAACACCGTTGCGTGAATCCTACCGATGATGATATCAATGGCTTGATGAAAGAGTTAATCGAAAACCATACAATTGGTTAAGCTAACCTTTAATGATTATGAAAATGAATAACCTTTTTGTATACTGTGAGATTGAAGATGGAATTGTGGCCGATGTTAGTTTAGAGCTTTTGACCAAAGGTAAGTCGTTGGCTCAACAACTTGGCTGTAAACTGGAAGCAATTGCTATCGGATCTCATCTTTCGGGAGTAGAAAAACAAGTTTTCCCTTACGGTGTAGACAAGATTCACGTTTTTGACGATGAACGTTTAGCTACTTATACTTCGTTGCCACATACTACTATATTAGTGAAGTTGTTTCAACAGGAATCTCCTCAAATTGCGTTAATGGGTGCTACTAGCATCGGTCGCGACTTGGGACCACGCGTGTCTTCAGCTTTGGGTAGCGGACTTACTGCCGATTGTACTTCTCTTGAAATCGGCGATCACGAAGAGAAAAAAGAAAATAAAATATATAAGGATCTTCTTTATCAAATCCGTCCGGCATTTGGTGGTAACATCGTTGCTACGATTATCAATCCGGAGTGTCGTCCACAGATGGCTACCGTGCGCGAAGGTGTGATGAAGAAAGAGGTTTTCTCAGATCAACATGTTGGCGAGGTGGTATGTCACAACGTGTGTGAATATGTGTCTGAAGAGGATTTCGTAATTACTGTTTTGGATCGACATATTGAAAAGTCGAAATGTAATATCAAAGGTGCGCAAATCGTTGTAGCCGGAGGATATGGTGTAGGGTCGAAAGAGAATTTCGCACTGTTGCAAGAGTTGGCTACAACCATTGGAGGAGAAGTTGGTGCTTCTCGTGCTGCGGTTGATGCCGGATATGCGGAGCATGAACGACAAATTGGTCAAACCGGTGTAACGGTACGTCCGAAGTTGTATATCGCTTGCGGTATTTCGGGACAAATTCAGCACATTGCCGGAATGCAGGAGTCGTCGATTATCATTTCGGTAAACAATGATCCGATGGCGCCGATCAATACGATTGCAGATTACGTGATTACCGGAACTGTAGAAGAGGTGATCCCGAAAATGATTAAGTATTACAAGAAAAACAGTAAGTAAGATGGCAAATTTTTATACAGATAATCTTTCGATAAAACATCATTTGCATCACCCTTTGATGAAACGTATCGTGGAGCTACGTGAGCGTAACTTTGCAGATAAAGATGAGTTTGATTATGCTCCTTTTGATTATGAAGATGCAATGGATAGCTACGAAAAGGTGCTTGAAATTGTAGGTGAAATATGCGGCGATATCATTGCGCCAAATGCTGAAGGTGTAGACCACGAGGGACCGAGAGTGGAAAACGGACGTGTTATCTATGCTGCGGGTACCAAAGAAAATTTGGATGCTACCGTAAAAGCGGGTTTGATGGGCATTAATATGCCTCGTCGATACAATGGATTGAACTTTCCGGTGGTTCCGTATATCATGGCTGCCGATATGGTGAGTAGGGCTGATGCCGGCTTTGAAAACTTATGGGGATTGCAGGATTGTGCCGAAACATTGTATGAGTTTGGTAGCGAAGAACAACGTCAAAAATACATTCCGCGTGTATGTGCGGGAGAAACGATGTCGATGGACCTTACCGAGCCGGATGCGGGATCAGATTTGCAGTCGGTTATGTTGAAAGCGAGCTATTGCGAGAAAGATAACTGCTGGTATCTGAACGGGGTGAAGCGTTTTATTACAAATGGCGACGCGGATATTCACTTGGTATTGGCTCGTTCGGAAGATGGAACCAAAGACGGTCGTGGATTGTCGATGTTTATTTACGATAAGAAAAGTGGCGGAGTAGATGTACGCCGTATCGAAAATAAGATGGGTATCAAGGGATCGCCTACGTGTGAACTTGTATTCAAAAATGCGAAAGCAGAGTTGTGCGGTGATCGTAAACT
>DLYT01000004.1:17585-19233 GCA_003447595.1 Porphyromonadaceae bacterium | reverse complement strand
CTTTCGGAGGCTGCTTACCGTGAAGGTGAATCGTATGCTAAAGAGCGTCGTCAGTTTGGTAAAGCGATTATCGAATTCCCTGCTGTATATGAAATGCTTGCGGTGATGCGTGCAAAAGCCGATGCTTCGCGAGCGATGCTTTACGAAACAGCTCGTTTTGTCGATGTTTACAAGGCTTTGGATGATATCTCGAAAGAGCGAAAATTGACACCGGAAGAGCGTACCGAACAAAAAGCATTTGGGCGTTTGGCTGATGCGTATACACCGCTGGGTAAGGCTATGACTACGGAGTATGCCAATCAAAACGCATACGATGCGGTACAGATACATGGTGGATCGGGCTTTATGAAGGACTATGCGTGTGAGCGTATTTACCGAGATGCTCGTATTACCAATATTTACGAAGGGACTACCCAGTTGCAGGTTGTAGCTGCAATCAGACACGTAACTACCGGTACTTATTTGAGTCAAATGAAAGCTTATGGTGAAACAAAGGTGAAGCCGGAGCTTGAATCACTTAAGAAACGTCTTGTCGCATTGACTTCTGTTTATGAACAAACGGTTGCGAAGGTAACGGAAACCAAGGATAATGAATACATTGACTTCCAAGCTCGCCGTATGGTAGAGATGGCCGGACATATTATCATGAGTTTCTTGTTGTTGCAAGATACTAGTAGAAACGAAGTCTTTCGTCGTTCTACCGAAGTATATGTAAATTATGCTGAGGCGGAAATCGAAAAGATGAAGACTTTTATTGATGGTTTTCAACAAGAGGATCTTGGCTTTTATAAGTTTGAGAAGTAATTTCATCGTGTGATTATATATAAACTCTGTTTGCTTCACGTTTTGAGTGATGGCAAACAGAGTTTTTTTGTAAATTTGTAGTTCTTTTAATGCATTTACAAACTAAACAAAACACCATGAAACAATTTGGGAAACTAATGATGATGGCCTCTTTGTTGCTAATTGGAATGATTTCTTGTTCGCAAAAACAAGAACCGGTATGGCAATTGACTTGGCAAGATGATTTTAACGGTACAGAACTTGATGCTTCGAAGTGGTCTAAAATTCCACGAGGAGGTTCTGATTGGGATAGACACATGTCTGACGGTGATTCTCTTTATGAAGTAAAGGATGGAAAGCTTTTCCTTCGCGGAATGGTAAATACAAATCCTGCGGATACTGCTTCTGTGGTAACAGGTGGTATTTATAGTAAAGGTAAGTTCTTTCAAAAGTATGGACGTGTAGAGATCTCTGCAAAACTTCAATCTGCGCAGGGTGCTTGGCCTGCATTCTGGATGCTTCCGGAAACAGGAAAATGGCCAAATGCGGGAGAGATCGATATTATGGAGCACTTAAACTTTGACTCTATTGCTTATCAAACCGTTCATAGCTACTATACATTCGTGCTTGAAGAGCAGAATCCTCCAAAAGGTAGCATAAATAAAATTAATGTAGACGGCTACAATACGTATCGTGTAGATTGGTATCCGGATTCATTGGTTTTCTTTGTAAATGATAATCGTACGTTTGCATATCCGAAGATTGAAACAGATAAAGAAGGACAATGGCCGTTTACAACACCATTCTACTTGTTGCTAGATATGCAGTTGGGTGGAACTTGGGTAGGTGCTATTGATAAAGCTCA
>DLYT01000004.1:3462-17308 GCA_003447595.1 Porphyromonadaceae bacterium | reverse complement strand
AAATCCCGCACAAAAAGGCTGTAACCTTTTGTGCGGGATTTTTTATCTGGTAAATGTCTTGTTGATTTATTTTGCTTCTTTGATGGTTTCATTGAAGACAGCCCAGTGTGCGTCGGTCATGCGACCTGGAGTAAACAAACATACGCCGGCTGCACCATTGTCGAGTGATTGTCTGATTGCAGATCCAAGTTCGATAGGTACTAATCCGTGATTTTCAGGATCTTTTTCTTTTGCTTTGTTGTCTGGAGACGGGCAAATGAATAGTCCGCTATAGATTGGACGTTTGTTATTTACAGATTCAACTTCCTCTTTTACAATAGTTCCTACCCATGTAGTATCTTCCAAATAGAAGTCGTTGTAGTTCATCGGATATACGGCATCAAGATTCCACTTATCCCATTCTTGACGTACAATCTTTTGTGCGATAGACTCCGGACCCGGGAATACAGCTGCTGAGATTTGTTTGCCTTCTGCATGAATGGAGTCGGCTAGACGGTTTACGAAATTGGTAAGAAGATCGTAGCGAAACTGTTTCCATTCCGGAACGGCAGAAGCATCTTCAACGGTTAGGATATCAATACCGGTTTTGTTTTTAAAGTCGGCTACACATTTCTCGCAGTAGCAATAGTCGAATTGTGGATATTCTTGATCCATTACCAAACCATATTTATCCCACAAACCTCTTGCGAGGATTACATCAGGAAAACGGATGTAGTCTAGGTGTACACCGTCTACATCGGGAATACGAGCTACTGCTTGATACATGTTTGAAACGTACTGGAATACTTCCTCATAGTTTGGACAAAGGAATTTATAGTATCCTACGTAAGCCGGATTGGTGAATGAAGACTCTCCATTGCGGTTTACAACATACATGTTTTCGGTAATCAATTCGTTTGTGCCTCCATTGAGTAGAGTAGGGATCCAGGCATGGTATTCAAGTCCTGCTTCTTTGGCTAGTTTTGAAGCACGCTTGATGCGTGTTGTGTCGAACCCTACGTTGTACATGATGCCATCAAGACCATGGCCTTTCATGTCGGTGAAGTATTGTTTGATGGATTGCTCAGTGGCATTGCCTCCTTCTCCTTCCCATCCATAATACTTGTGCTTTTTCTCTGGTGTGTTGTTGCACGATACCAGCATTAGTACAGCTAGCAGAGTTAAAATGTTTTTCATGTTTGCTTATTAAGTTTATCATTGTTATTGTTGAGGCAAATGTAAAAAAAAGATCTCACTTCAAATCAATTGTTCGAAGTGAGATCTTGCTTAGCTGCTGTAAAGCATATTTCTATTTTGTTGTATCAATTTGAGAAGAAGGAGCACTATAGGTGCGCTGTCCTAATTCTTTATCCAACATATATAAACCATATCCATTGTCTTTGATCATCTCAAGCGATTCGATAATTTTCTTTACGCTGTCTTCTTCCTCAACTTGTTCGTTGACAAACCAATTGAGCATGGCTAATGTCGCAAAGTCTTTTTCTGCTTGTGCCAATGCATATAGGTTGTTAATCTTTTCAGTTACTTTTTGTTCGTGAGCTTGTACTGCCAGAAATGCCTCAAGCGGGTTGTCCCAGCTATTTTTTACTTCACTGATGGGGCGAAGTTCGGGTTTTCCATTTCGAGCCACCATAAAGTTTATCAATTTCATGGCATGGTCTTGTTCTTCTTTAAATTGGACAAGGTTCCAATTTGCAATTCCCGGATATCCTGCGGCTGCAAAATGAGCAGACATTGCTAAGTAGAAATAACCAGACCATAACTCTGCATTAATTTGTCTGTTTAATGCTTCTTGAATTTGTGGATTCATAAGATTGTATTTTAGATTAATCATTAATAGTACAACAAGAAACTACCGGAATAAGATTTCGATCTCCAAAGGCATTGTCGATACGAGCTACATTAATCCAGAATTTATTGTCTTCAATCCATTTGCATGGATAGGCTGCTTTGCTTCGTGGATATGCATGTTTCCATTCGTCAGCAGTTATTTCATATTGAGGATGCGGTGCATTGATCAATACATTGTCTTCTTTAGAAGCTTTGCCGGTTGCAACCTCTTGTATTTCGTTCCATATTGTAAGCATTGCTTCGGTAAACTGATCAAGTTCACGTAAGCTTTCGCTTTCTGTTGGTTCGATCATCAATGTGCCATGTACAGGAAATGAAAGCGTAGGAGCATGGTATCCGTAGTCCATCAAACGTTTGGCAATATCACTTTCGGTAATACCGGAGGTTTCCTTGATGTTGCGGCATTCGAGGATAAGTTCATGTCCTACACGCCCTGACTCGGAAGTGTAAACAATGCCATATGTATCCTTCAGCTTTGAAGCCAAGTAGTTGGCATTTAGAATAGCAGTTCGAGTTGCAGCTTCCAATCCCTCGGCACCAAGCATGCGAATGTATCCATAGGTAATTGCTAAAATACCTGCGCTACCGTAAGGTGCAGCAGAAACGGTATTAAGATCACTACCCCATGCTATCGGATGTTGTGGTAAGAATGGAACCAAGTGTTTGGCTACACCGATAGGTCCTTCGCCCGGGCCACCACCACCATGTGGAATAGCAAAGGTTTTATGTAAGTTGAGGTGGCATACGTCAGCTCCGATAAATCCCGGATTGGTAAGTCCGACTTGAGCATTCATATTGGCACCGTCCATATAAACTTGTCCGCCGTTTTCGTGAACGATATTGCAGAGTGTTCGGATTTCTTTTTCAAAGATACCGTGAGTAGATGGATAGGTGATCATGGCAGCAGCCAAGTTGTGCTTGTGTAATTCTGCTTTTGCGCGCATATCCTCTACGTCAATATTGCCATGATCATCACACTTTACAGTGATTGTTTCAAATCCGGCCTGGATTGCACTTGCCGGATTGGTTCCGTGCGCAGATGCTGGTATTAAAACGATGTTGCGCTGATCCTCTCCCAAACTTTTCAGGTATTCGCGAATGACGCGAAGACCTGCATATTCGCCTGCTGCTCCTGAGTTGGGCTGGAAACTCATTGCCGCAAATCCGGTGATTTCACAGAGATATTCATTTAGATTTTCGATCATTTCCATGTATCCGGCAACCTGATCCTCGGGCGCATATGGGTGAATTAATGCTAATCCCGGTAAGTTGAGAGGTAACAACTCGGAGGCAGCATTGAGCTTCATGGTGCAAGATCCGAGTGAGATCATTGAATGAGCAAGAGAAATATCGCGACGCTCCAACTTTTTGATATAGCGCATCAACTCAGTTTCTGTATGGTAGTTGTTGAATACTTCCTGCTCCATAAATGGAGTGATACGGACTAGCTCTGGGGATATGTTGAGCTTTTGTTCGAAGTCATCGCATAGCATATAGTCTTTTCCTGCTGCTCCGGCAAAAATATAGAGTAGTACGCCGAGATCAGACGGTTGTGTTGTTTCGTCAAGACTAATACCTACTCGTCCGTCATCAAAATAGCGCAAATTAACCATGCACTCTAATGCGATCTCGTGAAGCGCATCTAGAGAAACGTGAGCCGGAAGTTCTATATATAATGTGTCAAATAGGTTTTTATTGAGTTGCTTGTAGCCTAATTGTTTCAACTCTGTAGATAAGAATGTTGCGTATGTGTGGATACGAGTAGCAATGTCTTTGAGTCCGTCTGGTCCTTGGTATACTCCATAAAATCCAGCCATTGTGGCGAGTAGTGCCTGTGCAGTGCAAATATTAGAGGTGGCTTTTTCTCGTTTAATGTGTTGCTCGCGGGTTTGCAAAGCCATTCGATATGCGGGTTTTCCATAGGCATCTTTCGAAATACCGATGATACGTCCCGGAATGTTTCGTTTGTATTCATCATGCGTAGCGAAATAAGCGGCAGAAGGACCACCAAAGTACATTGGGATACCAAAGCGTTGGGAAGTGCCAAATACAACGTCTGCTCCCCATTCGCCTGGTGGTACAAGTATAGCGAGACTTAGTAAATCGGCAGCTACGGCAACTTTTACGCCGGCTTCATGCGCAGTAGAAACAAAAGATCTGTAGTCTTCAACGCTTCCTACTTCATTTGGGTATTGGATTACAGCCGCGAAGTATTTAGGGTCGGGCTTGAAGTTTTCATATCTACCTGTTTCAATCGTGATTCCCTGAGGGATCGCTCTTGTGTGAATTACTGCACGGGTAGAAGCAAAAACATTCTCGTCGATAAATACCGTATTCGCATTGTTTTTTATCTGTTCACGACTACGAGCATTGTGAAGCATGGTTACAGCTTCAGCTCCGGCAGTTGCTTCATCGAGTAGCGAGCAGTTGGCTAGTGGCATTCCGGTAAGCTCAGATACCATGGTTTGGAAGTTGATCAGAGCTTCAAGTCGGCCTTGTGATATTTCAGCTTGATAAGGGGTATAGGAAGTATACCAAACTGGGTTTTCAAATACATTGCGAAGAATTGGGGCAGGGGTGACGGTATCATACCAGCCCATCCCAATGTAAGAAGTGAAGACCTCATTTTTTGAAGCTAGCTCAAACATGTGTTCGGCAAACTCTCTTTCCGTCATCGGGTCGGGTAGTGATAGTGTCTCTTTCAGTAATATATCTTTCGGAATAACTTGACTGATGAGTTCATTCACAGAACTTACACCGATAGATTTCAGCATTGCCGGAAGATCTTTCACAGCAATGCCGAGGTGTCGATTAACAAAATTAGTTGTGTCCATGTGGTATTGTATTATTTTTTATCGTAAAAAAGTGTTTGTCCTTTTTTCGTATCCGATGGTGGTTTCGGGTCCATGACCAGAATACACTACGGTATCGTCGGGCAACGCAAGCAATTTAGATTTAATTCCTGAAATAAGCAAATCATAATTGCCTCCCCACAAATCGGTACGTCCGATGCTGCCTTTAAATAAGATATCTCCGACAAACACAGCCTTGGCTTTTTCACAATAAAAAGCTAAACCTCCCGGAGAGTGTCCCGGTATAAGAATTGCTTTTAGTGTTGTGTTGCCAAAACGAACCTTTTCTCCGTCGTTGATAAACTGTGTAACCTCCGATCCTTCTCTTCGTAACTTGATTCCAAAAGGTTGAGATTGCATCGCTAAACTTGGAAGTTGAGTGACTTCAGCTTCGTTTGTGATCGGAGATAAGCCATATTGCTCTTCCAAAAAAGCATTCCCAAAAGCATGATCAAGATGCAGGTGCGTATTTAAAACGAGTTTTAGAGACAGGTTGTGATCCGTCAAATAATTTTTAAATAACTCCTCCTCTTCCGGAAAATAGCAGCCGCAGTCAATCACTGCAGCTGCTCCGGTTTCGTCAGAAATAAGATATGTATTTACCGGGAAATGGTTGAATTCAAATTTCTTTATTTGCATAATGGTACGTATACAATCTTTTTAGTTTCAAAAAATGGTTCTTCGAAAAACTCGGTTAGGCTTGCTGTTTCTGCCATGTTTTTGAATGGAAGAATTTCGTGTTGAAGTTCTCCTCCCTTTAGGCAGATCAGGCCGTTTGGTAATGCGTTGATTTGCTCCTTTTTGATGTTCTTGCGAACGATCTTAACAAGATCTTCTAGTGGCATTACGGCGCGACTCACAACAAAGTCGAATAATGCTTTTTCTTCTTGTGCACGAGCGTGCTTGAATGAAATGTTTTCAAGACCAATCGCTTGAGAAACCTCAGAAGCAACTTTAATCTTTTTACCAATACTATCTACCAAGTGGAAATGAACATTTGGAAACATAATCGCCAAAGGTACACCAGGGAATCCTCCGCCGGTACCGACGTCCATAATTTGTGAGCCATCTTTGAAGTTGATAAACTTTGCGATACTCAAAGAGTGAAGTACGTGATGCAGGTAAAGGTTTTCGATGTCTTTACGAGAAATTACGTTGATTTTAGAGTTCCAGTCGAGATACAGATCATAGAGAGCAGCAAATTGCTCTTTTTGTTTGTCTGTAAGATTGTTGAAGTATTTAAGTATATATTCCATATTTAATTAAATGCAAGGTGAGAAATCGGGCTTTCGGGACGTAATAACGGAGCAAGTTCTTCGTACGTAAAGCGTACATGTATCGGTCCTATTACGTAGGCTGCGATTTCGTATTCATTGTATGTATAAGTAATACCAAGTTCGTCTACAAAAAAGTTGTTGTTAGGGACGATATCTTCTACGCTAAAATAACCAATATTCTCTAGTTCTTTCGGATCTTTGATATCATTTGCTTCACAAATTTTATCAACAATCATTTTAGATAATAAGTCTTGGTAGTTTTCGTGAAAGATTTCACTTTCCTTAATTTGTTCTCCGTTGTTTAGATTGAGAGCATAGTTGTTGTATGTATGTGAACCATGAGCGCCTCCGGTATAAGCTTCTGTAGAAACAACGAAAGATAAGACATCGTTTTTATTGAATTTAATATCGTTTGAAGACATTTCATAATACGAATACCATGCTCCGGAGTCTTTTCCTTTTTCGATTTCAGATTCAAATTCAGGTTCCAACTCTTTATATGTGTTGATATAATCCTGAATGTATTTGTTTACGGCATCGCGAGGAGGTAATTGGGTGTAATTGTCTCCAAAATATGTTGCAATAAACTTACGTTGTAATTTAGATAAAATTGCCGAATCCGCATATTGCTCAGGAAAAGAAAATTTTATCTGTAGATTACAATTGGGATTGTTTCCATCGTCGAGAAGATTATACGATTCTTCTTTTTCGATTGTTTCGAATGATAGGTTATTCTCTTTCAGTTTTTTCTCTTCATTGCAAGAGGTGATGCACGTGAAAAAAAGAATAACTACCATGAGTCTTGAGATATAACTCATATGCATATTATATGAAATTTATTGTTGTTCTGCGGATTCGTTATTACCGCAAATATATTTCTTTATTTCCGCATGCTCTTTTAAAATAGTATAAAATTAATTGTTGAGCGAGTTTATGTTTATATATTTGTAAAGTAATTTGCATGAAGAACTTTATTCAACATATCATCATTTTATTTCTTGCGGCAACGATTTCGTATGCTGGCGCAGGAATTAACATATACAGCTACTGTTGTTCCGATTGTAGCGTATATGGTGCTGATGTTATATTGGCAAACAAGTGTTGTGAAACACACCATCATCATCACGATCACGAAACAATGCCGGATGAAAATGATGTTTGTCATGATCATGCACAAGATGAGTCTTGTTGCTCGCTTGAGAATGTATCATTTGATTGGAGTCAAGTGCTAGCGAGCAATATTTTTATTCAAGCACCGGTGTTTGTTGCTGGTATTGAAGACTTATTGTCGATTACGCCTACTTCAGGGTCTTCTTTTTACTCCGAGTTAAATCCTCATATTTTTAGTGATCCGCCATTTTATGAACCGCGGACTTATCTTGCCTTTATTCGCGTTTTACTTATTTGATTTATCGATTTTACTTGAATTCAAGATTCGAGGTGTATCATTGTGTGATATAGCTTCGACTCGTTATGTGTGTTTAATTAAATCAATAATCAAAGATATAATCAATGAGAACGCTATTTCTTATCATTAATCTATTCATTATAAGTATAACTTTATCTGCCAAAGACCTTGTAAAAGGTGTTGTCTTAGATACTGCCAATGAGCCATTGGTGGGTGCAAATGTAGTATGGGAAGGGACTACGAAAGGTGTCACAACAAACGTTGAAGGTCAATTCGAAATAGAAAAGACAAAGAAGACCAATAAGCTAACAATTTCATATATTGGATATTCACCGGTAACAATTGAAGTAACGAAAGCGAATGAATCTAGTGTAAAAGTAATCATGAATGATGAAATAGAACTAGATGAAGTTGTGGTTACACAACGAGCTATCGGGACAATCAGCTCACGAACCAGTGTGTTGCAAACGCAGAAGATTACCTATGACGAGCTTTGTCGTGCAGCCTGTTGTAATCTGGCCGAGAGTTTTGTGACAAACCCATCTGTCGATGTTTCATATAGCGATGCAGCAACCGGTGCTCGTCAAATTAAATTGTTGGGTCTTTCCGGTACCTATGTACAGATGTTGACGGAAAACTATCCAAACTTTCGTGGAGCTGCAGCCTTGTATGGTCTTGATTATGTGCCGGGACCTTGGATGGAAAGTATTCAGGTGTCAAAAGGTACTTCTTCTGTAAAGAATGGCTATGAAGCTTTGGCCGGACAAATCAATGTGGAGTATAAGAAGCCACCTACGGCAGATATCTTTTCAGGAAATTTATTCTTGGCAGATAATGGACGTGTTGAAGTGAATGCGGATGCCGCAGCTCACTTTTCCGATAAATTATCGAGTGGTTTAATGATTCATTACTCGAATGAAACCAAGCCTCACGATGATAATGAAGATGGCTTTCTCGATACACCAATGAAAGAGCAGTATAATATCATGAATCGTTGGTACTATACGAATGGAAAATTCATGTCTCAGTTTGGTTTAAAGTATTTGCATGAAACCCGAACTTCGGGAGAAGATATTTCACATCATCAATTAGATCGAGATCCTTATCGAATCCATTTGGAGTCGAATCGTGCCGAATTCTTTACTAAAAACGGCTATATATTTGATAAAGCAACAAATGAGAGTCTCGCGCTAATCTTCACAGGTGCTTATCATGAGCAAAAGTCGAAGTATGCGCTTACACCGTACAATGTATATCAAAACAACCTATATGCGAGTTTGATGTATGAAAAAGAATACTCAACAATGCACAAATTAAGCGCAGGATTGAGTATGAACTACGACGACTTCAATGAGAATTTATTACATAATCCTTTCAAGCAATCAGAAGTTGTAACGGGAGCATACGGTGAATATACATTCAATTGGAATGATAAAGTGATTCTCTTGGCCGGATTGCGAGGCGATTATAGTTCGGTGTATAATTTCTTCGTAACACCACGTATGCACTTGAAGTACAATCCGACGTCTTGGTTTAATATTCGCGGATCAATAGGGATGGGATATCGCACACCTCATGTGTTGGCCGAAAATAACTTTTTGCTAGCAAGCAGTCGTAAGATCATTATTGCGGACAATCTTGATCAGGAGAAAGCATGGAATACAGGTATTAATCTGTCATTCTATATCCCAATTGCAGGGAAAGACCTAACACTGAATGCTGAATGGTACTATACAGAATTCAAGAATCAGGTGGTGGTCGATATGGACTCTAATCCTCACGAAGTGAGTTTCTATAATCTGAAAGGAAAGTCTTATTCGCACAACATGCAAGTAGAGGCTACTTATCCATTTTTTAGAGGCTTTACGCTTACAGCGGCTTATCGCTATACTGATGCTAAAACAAACTATAAAGGCGTATTGAGAAAAAGACCTTTGGTGAGTGACTACAAAGGTTTGATAACAGCATCATATCAGACTCCTTTAAAGAAATGGCAATTTGATGCGACTGCTCAGTTTAACGGAGGAGGACGTATGCCGGAGCCCGACGCTGTGAGCCCTTTGTGGGATACAACGTTTAAGCCATACACAATGCTAAGTGCCCAGGTTACAAAGTATTTCAGAACATGGTCGGTATATGCGGGGGGAGAGAACCTCTTGAATTTTACGCAAAAAAATCCTATCATTGCAGCGAACGATCCTTTTGGCGATAACTTTGACAGCTCTATGATTTGGGGACCCGTACACGGACGTAAGTTTTATATCGGTGTTCGATTTAATATCAGCAGGGATTAATTTACTCACACTATAAATAATAAATAAGTTATGAAGAAACATTTAGTAATGTTGATGAGCTGCCTTATGATGTTGGCGGTATCTGTATCTGCTTTCGCAGAAAAGAAAAAAGGAAAAGAGACGGTTAAGTTTTTTATTGAAGAGCTTGATTGTCCGTCTTGTGTAAAGAAGATTGAGAAGAATATTGCATTCGAAAAGGGAGTAACGGATATCAAGTGTGACTTGAAAGAGCGCACAGTTGATGTAACCTTTAAAACCGACAAAACAAGCAAGGCAAAATTGATTTCGGCTTTCAAAAAGCTTGAATTGCCTGCTGTAGAAGTTGATAAAGATGCTACATGCACTCGTCCGGCAGAAAAAGCAACCTGCTGTCCGGGTCATGATCATAAAGAAGATACATCTAAAACAAAGAAAGAGCACAAGCACTGATCTCTTATGATTTCATTCTTTCAGAGTCGTAAATGTTAAGATGTAGGATTCTGATGAACAATATTGTGCATTTTAAAAACAACATTGTATATTTGCTATCCCCGATATGCACCAGCATATCGGGGATTTTTTTCGTTTATGAAAAAAGTTAGAACAATATGCAGCATATTGTTTCGTGAATTCATCTATAATCTATAACCTTTACTTTAGGTACCTAATTTAACTGAATGACTGAAGCACAACTGATAGAGGGTTGCAAGAAAGGGGACCGTAAGTCCCAAAAAAAGCTTTATGATACCTATGCCGCTAAAATGATGGCTGTTTGTTTTCGCTATACTGGCGATAAAGAAGCAGCTCGAGATATGCTGCAAGATGGTTTTATAAAGGTTTTTACGAATCTTGAATCTTATGCAGGCAGTGGTTCATTCGAAGGGTGGATGAGACGCGTTTTTATTAATTGCTGTTTGGAGGTCTTAAGAAAGAACGACCCATTAAGAGAGTCTGAAGATTTGGAAACAACATATCATTTGTATGATGTTCGAGCTTCGGTACTAGAGGAGATTTCTGCTAAAGAAATTCTAGGTTTGGTTAGTGAGTTGCCTTCGGGTTTTCGCACAGTTTTTAATTTATTCGCAATAGAAGGGTATTCTCACAAAGAGATTGGAGAAATGCTAGAGATTACAGAAAGTACGTCTCGTTCTCAGTATTCAAGAGCAAAGCAAGTCTTGCAAAAACGAGTTGCCGAGCTTTACCAAAGCACAGAAGCTTAACTTAACATCAGAACTTTACGATATTGAATTATTTATAAAAGATGAAGGACGATCAGTTTAATGATATATTTAAAACTAAATTGGAGAACTTCAAAATGGATGATTTTCCAATTGACGGATGGGAACAAATAGAAACGAAGTTGCCTAAAGGTAACACCCGTTTTGTTTGGTTTACTCCCATGCGTATTGCTGCAGCTCTGCTTATTGGAGTTTTAGTTACAGCTTCAGTCTTTTATCTACACAATACAACACAGCCAACGACAAGTTCAACTTTGCTCGTTGCAGCAGCAGATAGTGATGCTTTTGCAGATACTGAAGAAACTTTATCAGAAGCGTCTATTCCTACAGATGCTCAAAATCAAGTTCCATCAAGTGCCTCGGTTAAAGCCATTGTTGCTAAAGTGGATCAAATGTATCAGCCGGCAACGAAATCGAACGCAATGTTGGCAGTTATAGAGGAAAAGCAAGCTGAAAGAAACATCCAGATTGCACAAGGTGAGACTATGCAGATACAAGAAACTTTATCTGAAGCGACAGATGCGGTAAACGATCAGGTTTCGAAAAAGCCTAAAAGCACGTCTAATCGATCTGCTTACACAAAGTCTTTACGTTCTACAGACGAGTCAAGCACACTGTCTTATCATACTTCGAATCACAAAGGAGAGGATAAAAAGTGGGGCTTTGGATGTGGAGCAGGTGCTTTTGCCAGTCAATCGGGAAGTAGTTTGGGCATGTATACTTTTAAGAATAGTAGACACGCAGATAAGAATCTGATGTTGATGAATGCAGCATCTTTTTCTAATCAGATACCTCGTAGCGAGATTGATCATCATACGCCATTATCGGTAGGATTATCAGTTAGTAGGCGATTAAATGATCGTTTTGCTTTGCAAAGTGGATTGGTTTATTCATATTTAGCCTCTGATTGGAAAACCAATGGAGTGCACCATACAAAGACCAAACAAAGTTTGCATTTTATCGGAGTGCCTATTTCTGTTGTTTATAAAATTGCTGAATGGAACAAGTTCCTTCTTTATGCATCGGCCGGAGGTATGTGTGAGCTGAACGTAAAAGGAAACTTACGCTACAAATATTACAATAGTGAAGAGTTGCTCTCGGAAACGAATGAAGGCATTCGAATGACAGAACCATATTGGTCTGTGAATGCTAAAGCCGGCATTAGCTATCCTTTGGTAAAGTTTGCAAGCTTATATGTAGAAGCCGGAGCTGACTATTACTTTAAGAATAATAGCGACATTGAAACGATTAGAACAGAAAAGCCAGCCAATTTTGATTTTCAATTCGGATTGCGTTTTGGTTTGTAATTTAATACCATAAGAACTAATAATTAATAACTAGAAAGATGAAAACGATTAATGCTTATTTGTCTGTTGCTATGGCAACACTATCCCTTTCATTGACCTCTTGTCTTGGAAACGGAAAAAATGAAATTTCTATGCCACAGCAGGCATGTGTGATTGTAAATGATCCTACAACTTACCAAAAAGTTGCTCAGATTCAAGGAGGAACACTTCTTACATCTACTACTCTAGATGGTCAGCCAGGTATTGCAGAAGGTACTTGTTGGTTGTCTGATATTACTGTAAACTTTGATGATCAGCCGCAAGGTGCAAAAGCTTTGACTGCTATTATGACAAACTGGATTCGCGTAGAAGACAAGCAAATGACTACTGGCGATAGCACAGGTACAGGTGGTTATAATCAAATAATCTCAGAAGCTGCAGCTTATCAATATATCAAGACAGAAAATAAAGGCGATATGCTTTTCGTTGTAGCGCGTAGCAAAGAGGCTCAAAAACAAGTGAATGAGTATGAGCTAATCTTTGATCAGAACTCAGAAGGAGAAGAAGTTGGAGGTCGTAAAGTATTTACTATGTACTTGCGTTCTCGCGTTAAAACTCCGGGAGATGCGAATGATATTTTAGTAGAAAAAGGTACACCTGCGGCATTTAATATCTCATCGTTTATGCGAACAAAAGGAGAAGCTCTTCAAGCTGAGGGATATGATCTTATCGGAGTACGTTTGCTATATATGAACAAGGTTGATACATTGGAAAACGGAACACTAAACTACAAGTTTATTACTCCTGCAAATGTAAATCCTGCTTACATTCCACTTCCTAAAAAAGAAGATAAATAAGAATTTACTTTTCTGATAATAAAACTTCTATTGATATGACGAAAGATTTTTCGGAGTAAGAAGTTTGCTTAAAGTCCTTTCGGTAATGAAGCGTGGTTGCTTTCCGAAAGGACTTTTTTTTGTTAAGTAGTCTGATTTATATGTTTTCGATTCAATTTGTATTTATTATAAATATGAAGTTTGTTTTGTTGTCTTAGCTGCTTATCTTTGAACAACTGTTTTAGTTTATCTGTTTTCTAAAAGAAAATTACACGATAAGTCAATTAAGAATTAACTAATAATATACTACGATTATGGCAATAAATAAAGTTTGGATCGAAGAAGGATGCATCAGCTGTGGTAACTGTGAAGCAATTTGTCCGGAAGTATTTCAAGTAAATGATGTATCGGAAGTACAAGATGTAGACTTCAATGCATACGAAGATCAAATCAAGGAAGCAGCAGAAAGCTGTCCTGTTGATGTAATTCGTTACGAATAAAAGAATTATAAGAGTAAGATAGAAACGGTGTTCAGACATTCTGAGCACCGTTTTTTTGTTATGCAACAAATACACACTTTAGTGTGTTGTTTTCAATTCTTCTTTCTTAGATCTTTGCACTCGTTGTCATTCTTATTACAATGAAACAGTTAAGGGTTCAGATTAATTTATGCAGTGTGACATAGGCTATGGCTTCAGAGATATTTCCGACGTTTAATTTCTGAAACAACATTTTGCGATAGCCTTTTACAGTGTCTACTGCTTTATTCATGCGCTGAGCTATTTCTTGAAGAGAGTAGCCCTGATTCGCGAGACGGATTACAGT
>DLYT01000004.1:0-3207 GCA_003447595.1 Porphyromonadaceae bacterium | reverse complement strand
GTCCACTTGAGGGGATGGCCTTTGCACGTGATGTGTATATCGCCTACCCCAGAGTTGGACGCAAGAGAAACAGCACAGAGACCTAGCCACATTTTGCCATCCGGGGCAAGTTTAAGAGGTGTGAGTTTCTGATTGATAAGAATCTTCTCTTTTGTTTGGCTGTGGATGAGATGGAAGTTGTATGAGATTGTATACGAAGTTCGTTCGTCGAGGCTCAGGTTTTCATAAAAGCTAAAACCGGCTTGATTAATTTCGAGAAGTAAGCTGAGGTCTTCTTCAGCTACATGATTGAAGTAGAAATCATAACCTAATGCTTTCACCTCCTCGACCGATAGTCCGCATAGAAATAACGGATTATCAGAAACGTATAAGAAATTACGTTTAAAGTAGTCGATGATGTAAACAGAGTGATATGTAGTTCGGGCATAAGCTTCAATCGCTTCCAGGTAAGGAGTTACTTGAGTGTAAGCTTCTTCGGGCATATGCAGCAAACTATTCTGTTTGATAAAAAAATCAGACTTCTTTGTCGAGAGTTGCTGCTCTGATGTGATATGCATAGTGTTAAGTGCGTTTATAGATCTTCAGTAATAGATGTTAGTATGAAATAATGCTGCAATAAAAACTGTACAAGAATGCATAAATGCAAATATACACTACAAATATATGATAAGAATAAAAGATAATTGCTTTTTAGAACCACTCAAAAGAGAATTTCTTTTGAAGATTCGACTAGTTAGGGACATTGCTTTCTTAACAAACTTGAGTTAACACCTTAAATGATATAGACCACTTTTATAAACCGGATGAGGATGTCAGTACAAATTCCTCTTCCGGTTTTTGCATTCCAGATACTATAGAAGCTTACTTTCAAAGTGTGTATTTCAGCACTAGTTCATGAATTTTGCCGATACAAAATTGCTTTTTTGTCATAAACTAATGTTTTTTTTATACTTTTGTGCCTATTAGAAACTGAATTATCAAAATATTAATAAAGTATGAAACCTACATTGTTTGTATTGGCTGCCGGTATGGGTAGCCGTTATGGCGGTCTTAAACAAATGGACGGACTAGGTCCTAATGGAGAAACTATTATGGACTACTCTATCTACGATGCTGTAAGAGCTGGATTTGGTAAAGTAGTATTTGTAATTCGCCACAGCTTCGAAGAAGACTTCCGTAGCAAAATCATCTCTAAATACGAAAATGTAATCCCTGTAGAAGTAGTATTCCAAGAATTGGATTACCTACCAGAAGGCATCGTATTGAACCCGGAGCGTGTAAAGCCTTGGGGTACAAACCATGCAGTTTTGATGGGTAAAGATGTAATCAAAGAACCGTTTGCAGTTATCAACGCTGACGATTTCTATGGCAAAGAAAGCTACCAAATTCTTGCAGACTATCTTACAAAACTAAATGGTCAAATGAACGATTACTGTATGGTAGGTTACCGTTTGGGCAATACATTGAGCGAAAGCGGTGCTGTAGCACGTGGTGTTTGCGAAACAAACGAAGAAGGTTACCTTACAGGTGTTGTTGAGCGCACACACATTGAGCGTATCGACGGCAAAATCATGTTTAAAGACGAAGCTGGCGAGTTTGTAGCAGTTGCAGACAACACTCCTGTTTCAATGAACATGTGGGGCTTCACTCCAGACTATTTCAAATATTCTGAAGACTTCTTCATTCAGTTCTTGAAAGAAAATGCAGACAACATCAAAGCGGAATACTTCATTCCTTTGATGGTGAATCACTTGATTACACAAGATCAAGCTAAATGTAGAGTATTGGATACTCCATCAAAATGGTTCGGCGTAACTTATGCTGCAGACCGTGACGGTGTAGTTGCTAAAATCAACGCATTGGTTGAAGCTGGCGAATACCCTGCAAAACTTTTCTAATCTAAGGAAAAGAAATTTATCAGACGATATATCAAAAGAGTATTTTGGCTTTGTGCCGGAATACTCTTTTTTTGTTTCTTTCGCGATATATACGCAACAAATTTACACGTAACAAGATATAGTATAGAGCAACTGTTATGGAGTTGATAAAATAACTACATTTGCATATTAAATTCTTGGCATTATTATGAAGCAAATTATTGTTTTTGTTTTGTTTATGTTGGCTGCCACCACAACAAAGGCAGCAGAAGAGTCTTTTTCTTTGACTCGAGACAATGGTGCATTAAAAGGGACAATGGTGATTCCCGAAGGTTTCGATTTTGGTCCGGTCGCCTTGCTTATTCCCGGTATGGGAGCAATGGATCGTGACGGAAATTTACCCGATAACTTAAACTATTCCTTGAAAGTATTGGCCGATGAGCTAGCCAAAAACGGAATTGCAAGCTTGCGTTATGATAAACGCGGAGTAGGCGAGAGTAAGGAGTTGGCTCCAACGCCCGAAGCGTTGAATTTCGACGATTATGTGCTCGACGCAAAAGCTTTGATCGATTCGCTTACAGCTTCAAAACAGTTTGCTCAGATTTTTGTGATCGGATACAGCGAAGGCTCGTTGGTAGGGATGATCGCAAGTCAGAACAATCCCGATGTTAGCGGTTTTGTTTCCATCGACGGAGCTGGACGTCCGGCCGATCAAATCCTAAAACTTCAAATAGCTAATAAGGTCGAAGAAGTAACGAGGAAGAAAAAGTCGATAGGAGGTTTGGTAGCAGGAGCAAAGAGTCTTGTAAAGCAAATAGATACATTGTCTATCGATGATGTAGGAGATCAATTGAATGCCAAACTGACAAACGAAGTCGACAAGCAAAAGGCACAAGCAAAAGCTAAAATAGACTCGAAAGTAAACGATGTAGTAAATACGGCCACACATACGGCAGACTTGTTGGTGCAAGGCAAGACTACCGAAGCCCTTACACCAATTGCGCAAAGTATGGTGCGCTCGGCCATGAAGCCTTACTTCTTGTCTTGGATCAAATACGACCCACAAGCAGAGATTAAGAAACTAGATATGCCTACCTTGATCGTACAAACAAAGGTTTGCAACATGGTTTCTGACAAAGACGCAGAGATGTTGTCGATCGGAAATCCATACGCATCCAAGTTGATTCTAAACAGTGCAAACTTTGTTGTCAAAGAAGCAACGGGAGTTGATGTGTTGGAACAAACCAAAAAGAATGAGATTCCGGTGCTAGCTGTAAACGACGACTTGGTAAAAGGGTTGGTTGAGTTTATCACTCCTTCGTGACGAAAC
>DLYT01000166.1:1836-7717 GCA_003447595.1 Porphyromonadaceae bacterium | reverse complement strand
AAAGATTGACTCGCTTTTTTTGTTATACCCTCTAAGCCTAAACTAGACTTTCTATTCACGCTTTTCTTCTTCATTGCACGAATATTTGTTTGTCGAATCTTTTTGCTTTAAATTCGTTCTAAAGACTTCTGAGTGGCAGATGTAAATTCAGTACGATCCTATTAATATCATGTGATGGGTACATGTTATTTTGATTAAGATAGTTTTGATTTATGTGAACTGTTGTACGTTTATTTTGTTTTCAATTGCGTATGATGTGCCATCGATAAGTTTTTTTATGTTTTTTGAGAGAATAGAATGTTTTACTTTTATAATTAATTCGTCTTAAATATGTGATTTTTGTTATCTAGGAAGTTGCTGAGACGAATGATTTGAGTGAGAATAATTAATTATTAATTGAGTTTGTGCATGGGTACAAGATAGATAGTATAAATTTCTTTGATAGATAATTGCTATTCTAATTAGATTTTTTGTACCTTTGCAAAGTTTTTACACTGTAAGGCTTTGGGAAAATTTGATACATATAAGATTGATTTGAAGAACCTCGAAATTGGGACTCATGAATTTGAGTATCAATTAGGAAATAAGTATTTCACCGATATAGACGGGACAGAGGTTCAAAAAGGGAAGGTTAAAGTGTTATTGACACTGAAAAGAACCCCCTTAATGTTTGATCTTTCGTTTAAACTTGATGGTATGGCATATGTGCCATGTGATCGCTGTTTGGACGATGTGGAAATACCAATTGATACAACTGCAAAACTTATTATTAAGTTTGGGCACGAGTATTCTGAAGAAAGTGATGAGGTTATTGTTATTCCGGAAGAAGAGGGAGAAATCAACCTTGCATGGTTTATTTATGAATTCGTTGCTTTAGCGATTCCTATGAAACATGTGCATGCTCCGGGTAAGTGTAACAAGTCTATGTCTTCAAAACTTAAAAAGCATTCTGCTCGTCAGGCCGACGATGAAGAAGTGGATGTTGATGACGATGGATTCGAATACGAAGACGACGTGGTTGATGAAGCTCCACAGGATCCTAGATGGGATGCTTTGAAGGACTTACTTGAGAATAATAACAATTAAATAAATAACAAAATGGCACATCCAAAAAGAAGACAATCGAAATCTAGAACAGCTAAGAGAAGAACTCATGATAAAGCTGTAGCTCCAACATTGGCACTTTGTCCTAACTGTGGTGCATGGCACGTTTACCACACTGTATGTGGCGAATGTGGTTACTATAGAGGAAAGTTGGCTATTGAAAAAGAAGCCGCTGTTTAAAGTTCATTTAATTTTTGACTAAATGAACAAAGAAATAGCCCTAAAATATTATTTTTAGGGCAATTTTTTTTTCATGGGTCTTTTACCCGTTTAATTTATAGTTATGAAAAGAATCAATGCGGTTATAACAGGTATCGGAGCATATGTTCCTGACTACATTTTAAATAATAAAGAGCTCTCAGAAATTGTAGATACGACTGAGGAGTGGATTTTGACACGTGTAGGTATTAAAGAACGTAGAATTCTTAAGGGTGAAGGGTTAGGTACTTCCTATATGGGAACGAAAGCTGTTGCCGAGCTATTGCGTAAAACCAATACAAAGCCAGAAGATGTTGATGTTATATTTTGTGCTACATCAACTCCGGACCATATTTTCCCTAGCACCGCGTCTTTAGTGGCCGAACAAAACGGAATCAAAAACGCTTTTGCTTTCGACTTGGGTGCTGCATGTTCAGGTTTTCTTTACGCATTAGAAGTTGCGAACAACTTTGTTAAGTCTGGACGTTATAAAAAAGTTATCGTTGTATCAGGCGATAAGATGTCATCTATTACAAACTATGAAGACAGAACTACATGCCCTTTGTTTGGAGACGCTTGTGGAGCGGTTTTGATTGAACCAACAGAAGAAGAAGTTGGTATTATGGATGTGATATTGCGTACCGACGGTGTTGGTTATCCACATCTTCACATGGTTGCCGGAGGCTCAGCTCATCCAGCTTCTCATGAGACTGTAGATAATAGACAGCACTGTGTATATCAAGAAGGTCGTGTTGTATTTAAGTATGCAGTTTCTAACATGGCTGATGTATCGGCCGAGATTATGGAACGCAATGGCCTTACTCATGAAGATATTTCATGGTTTGTACCACACCAAGCAAACCTACGTATCATTGATGCTGCGGCTCAGCGTATGGGCTTATCTCACGACAAAGTAATGATCAATATTGATCGCTACGGTAATACAAGTGCCGGTACAATTCCTGTTTGCTTATGGGAATGGGAAGAAAAACTTAAGAAAGGAGATAATATCATATTAGCTGCTTTTGGCGCCGGCTTTACATGGGGTGCAATTTATTTAAAGTGGGGATATGACGGAAAAAAAGCATAAATCCGGGTTTGTCAACATTGTAGGTAATCCGAATGTTGGTAAATCCACTCTTATGAATGCCTTGGTTGGTGAAAAGGTTTCGATCATTACATCGAAAGCACAAACAACCAGACATCGTATTATTGGTATTGTGAATACAGACGAGATGCAAATCGTTTATTCAGATACCCCAGGGGTGTTAAAGCCCAACTATAAACTTCAGGAGTCGATGCTTAACTTCTCCGAATCTGCATTGGGTGATGCTGACGTACTATTGTACGTTACCGATGTGGTAGAGAAGATCGACAAAAATGAAAAGTTCCTTCAAAAGGTAGCTCGCGTAGAGTGTCCTGTTTTTTTGATCATTAATAAGATCGACCTGACAGATCAAGCTAACCTGGAGAAAGTTGTTGCAGAGTGGCATGAACTTCTGCCTAATGCAGAAATTGTTCCAATCTCAGCAATCAACAAGTTTAATGTAGCTTACATTAAACAACGCGTAGAACAGCTTATCCCAGACAGTCCTCCTTACTTCGAGAAGGATGCATTGACAGATAAGCCAGCACGTTTTTTTGTTACAGAGATTATCAGAGAGAAAATACTTCTTTACTATCAAAAAGAGATTCCATATTCTGTTGAAGTAATTGTGGAAGAATTCAAAGAGGGTGAAAACCTGATTACAATTAAAGCGTTGATTATCGCAGAGCGTGATTCTCAAAAAGGGATTGTAATTGGCCATAAAGGACAAGCTTTGAAAAAGGTAGGGGCAATGGCTCGTAAAGATATCGAGCGTTTCTTTGATAAGAAAGTATTTTTGGAAATGTATGTCAAGGTTGAGAAAGATTGGAGAAATCGAGACAACCTGTTGAAACGATACGGTTATCAACTTGACTAAACGCTGTACTTGAGTATACATCGGTATACTTTTAATGATTAATTACAGAACAATGAGGATAACTTGCATATCAAGTTATCATTGCCAATACAGAAATTTAAAATGGGAAATATTGTTGCTATAGTAGGAAGACCCAATGTAGGTAAGTCTACATTGTTTAATCGACTTACTCAGTCACGTCAGGCTATTGTAAACGATGAGTCGGGTACAACTCGTGACAGACAATACGGTAAGGTAGAATGGCTCGACAAAGAGTTTTCAATCATTGATACCGGAGGTTGGGTCGTAAACTCAGAAGACATTTTTGAGGAAGAGATCAACAAACAGGTAAAAATCGCGATGGACGAAGCAGATGTTGTTTTGTTCGTTGTTGATGTTATGAATGGTATCACCGACCTAGACTTGCACGTAGCGCAGATCTTGCGTCGTTGCGAGAAGCCGGTAATTGTTGTTGCAAACAAAGCAGACAACTTTGACCTGCACTATCAGTCGGCGGAGTTCTATAGCTTCGGATTGGGCGATCCATGTTGCGTTTCGGCAATCAACGGTTCTTGTACCGGTGACTTGCTAGACGAAATCGTGGCTAAGCTTCCTGAAAATGTTGTAGACGAAACAGACGAAGAACTTCCACGTATTGCGATTGTAGGTCGTCCTAATGCAGGAAAATCATCGTTGGTAAATGCATTCATCGGAGAAGACCGTAATATCGTTACTGATATTGCCGGGACAACGAGAGACTCTATCTATACAAAATACGATAAGTTTGGATTGAACTTTTACCTTGTGGATACTGCCGGTATTCGTAAAAAAGGCAAAGTACATGAAGATCTTGAATATTATTCAGTAATCCGTTCGATCCGTGCTATCGAGAATGCAGACGTTTGTGTCTTGATGATCGATGCAACCAGAGGTATCGAAAGCCAGGATTTGAATATCTTCTCTTTGATTCAGAAAAACAAAAAAGGTCTTGTGGTTTGTGTAAACAAATGGGACCTTGTAGAAGATAAAAACGATAAGGTGATTAAGACCTTTGAAAATGCGATTCGTGAACGTTTAGCTCCTTTCAAAGACTTCCCAATCTTGTTTATCTCTGCTTTGACTAAACAAAGAATCTTGAAGGTGTTGGAAACAGCGAAAGAAGTTTACGATACAAGAAGCACGAAGATCCCGACAAACAAATTGAACGAGATCATGCTTCCGATTATCGAAAACTATCCGCCACCTGCAAACAAAGGGAAATATATCAAGATCAAATACATTACCCAGCTGCCGAATACAAAGATTCCAACCTTTGTATTCTTTGCCAACCTACCACAGTGGGTGAAAGAGCCATATAGACGTTTTCTTGAAAACAAATTAAGAGAACATTGGAATCTTTCGGGTACACCGATTAATATCTTTATTCGCGAGAAATAGCAGAAAAGGGAGAGACGAAAGTTTCTCCCTTTTTTCGTTTAAAAACCATGCATACTTTTTTTAAAAACCTAGTTTAGTTTTCTCAAAAACCTTACTAGCTTTTTTCATAAACCATGCATGCTTTTTTTTGAGAGATCTTACGGCTATAACGAAACGTCAAATTGGACTTTTACGTCTTAAATTTAGAGGACATTGTGGCTAAATTAAACACTTCATCTTTATATTTGTACAAAAGAACAGATACCAATTATGATTGAATATATCAAAGGTGATATCGCAGAGATAACACCGACCGACCTCGTGCTCGAAACAAACGGTATTGGCTATGCCATCCACATCTCCTTAAATACCTACAGTGCTTTGAACGGAAAGCACAATGCAAAACTTTACATCTATGAGGTGATTCGTGAGGATACACACGAGTTGTACGGATTTGCTGAAAAAGAAGAGCGAACCGTATTCTTAGCTTTGATTTCAGTATCAGGAGTAGGCTCAAATACAGCTCGTATGATTCTTTCATCTTACAATCCGAGTGAACTACAAACCATCATTGCTTCGGAAAAAGTAGATGCTTTGAAAGCTGTGAAAGGTATTGGACTAAAGACCGCACAGCGTATAATCATCGATCTGAAGGATAAGCTTAAATTAGCTGCAGGTGCTGCGCAATTGGACATTGCTTTGCCTGCAGCAGATCAAACTGCCGACGAAGCTGTATCAGCACTTATTATGCTTGGGTTTGCCAAGCCGGCGTCTCAGAAGGCTGTCACCGCAATATTGAAGGCTACTCCGACTCTCACGGTAGAGCAAGTTATCAAAACAGCGCTTCGGATGCTTTAGAGTTCTGTTGTTAACCTTAAATGTACTTTTCGAAAAACCATACTAATCCTTTACTGGTCACTCTTATATGCTTGCTGATTACAGTATTGGGAGGGGAAGGAGTGTTGTGTGCCCAAACGTGGAGCGATTCAATTAAAACGGTCGATTCGCTCTACACGCGTGCACTCTTCGATGCCTATGCCCTCAAGCAATACAGAGCAATGCGCGATTCTGCCTTTTCTGCGGTTGTACATCCCAAACCAAAAAAACTAAAATCACATGAAAAGTGGTTCGGTCCCGGCAAACTCAAGGCCAAACTACAAGGACGAGCCGAGGCATCGTTGGGCATTAAATACGTACACAACCAAAATCCCGATCTACCC
>DLYT01000166.1:0-1580 GCA_003447595.1 Porphyromonadaceae bacterium | reverse complement strand
GATGGTTCCTTAGGCGAGAAGTTGAAGATGAAAACCCACTTTACAACCGATCCCTTTAATGAAAAAAACTTGAGCAACTTGTATCTCGGTTATACAGGCTATGAGGATGAAATCATTCGTTACATAGAAGCCGGAAGTGTTACGCTGCATACCGAAAACCGATTGATAAACTCAACCTCCTCTTTGTTTGGAATCAAGACCGGAATACAATTAGGTCCCCTTACCGTCGACTTTTTGGCAGCGAGCGAAAGTAATACGGTAGTCTTGCATGAAGAGGGCGGCGGGGGAAATCTTAGAGCGTGGGAATTGGAAATTGATGCATATGATGAGCATCGTCATTTCTTTTTGTCCCATTTTTTTCGCAATCACTTCACCCAACATACACAGCTTGCATGCTTAAATAAGTCGCCGTTATTTATTTCGCGCATTGAAGTTTGGATTACCAATACACAAGGCATTCTCGAAGATAGTCGGCATGTTGCGGCTATTGCGCAGCTTGGTGATGTCGATAATCTACACGATAAACCTGTCGCGAATGAGGGGAGTTTGCTTTATCAACAACTTATCAACAGTGGTTCAAAATGTAGGAATGTGGATAATACCTCAGAGTTACAATCCATGATGCAAGCTTACAACGCTGATTGTGAGCTAATGAGAAGAGCCAGGCGTTTGTTGCCCGAAGAATACGAGTTGCAATCTGCTCTTGGATATGTTTCATTAAAGCGTCCGTTGCAGAGTTATGAACAGCTAGCCGTTGCTTACGAATATACTTATCAAGGGCGGACTTACCAAGTTGGAGAATGGACTGATTTATCTGAAACCTCGCAACAAGAAGCCGTGTTTGTTCGTTTGCTCAAACCGGCTCAAAACAATCCATCTCACTATGCCTGGAAGCTGATGATGAAGAATATTTATACGATTCCGAATGGATGTGAGGGCAGGCAAGGTTTCGAGTTTGATGTGCTTGTGAGAAAAGAGGAGTCTACAGATTACTCTCCTTTTTTAGAGCATTCGGGAACGAAGACTCTTCTGCAAATTTTACAATTAGACCAGGTGGGACCAAATAACCGTAACGGGCCTGATGGCAGGTTTGACTATGTCGAAAATACCACGATCCTTCCAACTTTGGGATGTATTGTTTTTCCGTTGACCGAGCCTTTTGGCGATTATTTGTCCCACGCGACTTCATCAGCTTCTTCTTCCTATGCTTGTCAAGCGCTTTACGACTCAACATTAGTTAAGGCCCGTGCTCTGATCTCTCCCCGACAAATCGTGCTTCGAGGGAAAAGTAAATCCAAACAGCGAGGAGTCTATAAATTAAAAGATCATCAATGTACCCCAGGATCTCTATTGGTAAAAGCCCAAGATAAGGAGCTCGTAGAGAATGTAGACTATACCATTGACCCCGAAAATAACTTGCTCACAATTATCAATGAGGAGTATTTGTTGAGTAATGCGGGGATATCCGTCTCAACCAAGCAGTCTTCTTTTTTGTACGGAAACCGGCAAACACGCCTCGGTATTAACCTAAACTATAACGTCAATAGGAGTTTGTCGTTGGGCGCATCCTGGATGATGGT
>DLYT01000096.1:2693-3987 GCA_003447595.1 Porphyromonadaceae bacterium | reverse complement strand
GTTTGCCGAGTTCAGACAAACAAAGGTTTCGTATACGGCTACTTATATCAATAAAGAAACGCAAACAACATACGAAGTAAAAGGAAAGTTCATCCGCACGGTTCCGACCGGTAAATACGAGCTTACATTTGAGCATTCGCCTGTGATAGAATAAGTAATCTGGCAGCAAGCTATATCAAAAAAACAGGAAGTAAGAAGGCCTAATAAACATTTAAAGAAACGAGTCTGTTCTATTCACGAAGTTTTATACACAATAAACGCTAAACGTGATGACCTACAAAAAAATAATCAGACCGTTACTTTTCAAGATTGAGCCGGAACAAGTGCATCATCTTCTTGTAAATGGATTGAAGTGTTATCGTCATTTATCACCGATAAGAAGTGGAATTCGAAAGAAATATCATACGTATAAACCGTTCTCTTATAAAAACATTGTTTTCCCCAATCGCATAGGACTTGCAGCAGGATTCGATAAAGATGCTGCTGTTTTTGACGAACTTGCTGATTTCGGATTTGGATTTATTGAGATTGGCACCGTCACTCCTCATCCTTTCGAAGGGAATGCGAAACCTAGAATATTCAGACTTATCGATGACGAGTCTTTAATCTCTCGAACCGGTTTTAATAATCCAGGATTAGACGTTGTTTTGGAACGTATCAAAGCAATTCCTCAGCGGAGTTATATACTTGGAGCAAACATCAATAAAGATGCGACTTCTACAACGAGCGAACAGGTCGTTGCGGACTTCTCGCTTCTGTTCGAGTCGTTTTATCCGTTTGTTGACTACTTCACTTTAAATTGGGGAAGTATCGATGCTGCCGACTTCGAAGCGGTTCTTGACAAATTATCCAATCTGAAAAAGACAAAGCCTGAGAATAGATGTCTGTTTATTAAACTCCCGGCAGATATTCCTGAGGCTGCGCTGGATACAGTCATTGCGTTAGCGCAACGCTATCATGTAGACGGATTTATTGCTACCGGCCCCACAATGGACCGAAGTAACCTTTCTACCGCAGCAAAGACAGAGGCCGACAACATTGGTGCAGGCGGAGTGAGCGGAAAAGGTATTGGAGCTAAATCTGTAAATGTGGTTCGATATCTTAAAGCGAAAACGCAAGGAGAGTTTCTTATTATAGGTGCCGGCGGTATAATGACCACGCAAGATGCCAAAAGCATGCTTCAAGCCGGAGCAGACTTGCTTCAAGTATATTCGACCTTCATTTATAACGGGCCCAATGCTATCTTAGACTTAAACAAGTCAATTTAATAATTACCAAAACGCCCCGTAAAACA
>DLYT01000096.1:0-2435 GCA_003447595.1 Porphyromonadaceae bacterium | reverse complement strand
TAGAACGATATTTCGGCAAGACCGGCTCTTCCATCCGATGCCTTGTCGATGATGACTCTAAAGTACTTGATCTCCTTGTTTAATCGCATCGGTTTAAACTCCCAACCGGTGCATTCGCGCTCATAAAATGGTTCCCACGTAACACCGTCGGCAGAGGTTTCTACGCGGTGTGTATATGAAGAGCTGTCTTTCTGAAAACGAACACGACTCGCTACAATGGGCGTTTTCTCTTGGAGTGTTACCGTAACCACTTGCGGAAACTTGTCTTCTCCTGCAATCCACCATGAGAAATCGTCTCCGTCGGCAACTTGTGCCACTTCAAACCCGGCTTGAGAAGAACTCGCCACAACCGACTCGATCGGTGCTTGTTCGCGCGCAAGAATCTGCTTGTCCCAGCGAGTTGGTTTCACAACGACACCGTCTTCTTCATTTCCGGCAAATGGCTTGTGACTGCCGTCTTGCACATACTCACCTTTGAAAGCAACCGATTTAATGGAGCTTTTGCCCGACTTCAACCCATCGGACAAGGCTTCGATCTCAATGGTTCCCGTCTTTTTGCTACAACGAACAAACGCAAAGCCGATACCGCCTTCTACTTTTTGCGGATTGATTCCGATGCGACGGATGTTGTCACCAATAAGCGACCCTTCACCTTTTACCTGAATGGTGATTTCCGCATCCGACGTATTCACAAGGGTTCCGTTCTTATCGCAGATTTTAAAGTATACCGGAATCATATCGCTTCCATCGGCTACAGGCGTGATGCCATGCTCAGGGATGTAAACTTCAATATGATCGGCAGCTTCGGGCGTACGTACTACATGCGAAACCACTTCTTTATCTCCGATAAAACCGATTGCTTTGAGTTCGCCGGCTTCGTATCCTTTCGCATCGAATACAAAGCAAGGGCTACCACCTTTTTCTACCGTCCACTTATAGGCTTCTTTCTCGCCATCTCGCGTTTTACGTTCGATCAACTTGCCGTTACGATACAACTCAACCGCTTCACAATTGGAGTAAACCGGAATCTCGGTTGTAGAAGTAGGCAATTCGGCCGATGCGTTATCGGATCCGATAAAGATCATTGGTCCGTCGTAGAGTCCGGCTTGCGAAATCGCGTTCGATCGCATGCTTTGCATCATGTAATAACTCTGCTTCGGATAGCGGTTTACGTCTACGACTCCGCAAAACATTGTCTCTTCTTCCGCGCCGCGCGCATAGTCATTGTAACTCCAAAGAAAGTGACCACCCATGTGCGGATTCGCATCGAGCATGCACCAATCGAAGTAACCCTCGCCGTTGAGTTGCTTGTATCTGCCACGACATTGACGGTACTGTTCGAAGGTATTCTCGTCGAGTCTTACGCGCGGCTTCTCGCCAACTCCGTCTCCCCATTCGCGGGTAAAGAGCGGCTTCAACGTCAATTGATCTTCGAGGTAGTTGCTCATCACGCTACCGTCTTTCGGGTATCCCGACACTTGCTTGTAGAATATATCGTAGTATGGATAGGTATTTTCGTGACTAAGATAATCGCCCGATGTATACATCTGATCGCCCGGATATTCTTCGTGCGCTGCCTTAAACATTTGCTCAACCACCGAAAGCGGATAATGCGTTTCGTTGAGAGCTGTTTCCCACATGATAATCGACGGACGGTTTCTGTCGCGACGAATCATGCCACGGGTAACTTCTTCGAGACGTTGTGTAAATACGGGATCACTGTTGAAGAACTGCCATCCCGGTACGCATTCGATTACGAGCAGACCATGCTTGTCGCACGCTTTCAAGAAAGCAGGATCGTGCGGATAGTGTGCCGCACGCACGGCATTGTATCCGCCGCGTTTCATGTCGATCACTTCACGTTCTTGCATCGAGTTTGAAGCCGCATCGCCTACATGTGGATACGATTGATGGCGATTGGCTCCGATCAAATACATTTTTTCGCCGTTGATAAAGAAACCATCCTCGGCAGTATACTTGATGGTTCTAATGCCGATTTCGTCGGTTTGCGTATCAATCACCGTACCATCTACCAAGAGTTGCGACTCGAGCGTATAGAGGTATGGTGCATACGGATGCCACAGGTTCGGATTAGCTACGGATAGTTTTTGCTCGATCGTATTGTCGGTCTTGCTCGCTATCTCTAGCGTCGACTCTTCTTGAGCAACTTCTTTTCCGTTGGCGTCTTTCAAGATGGTACGTAGCGTTGTGTTTTCGCTTGCCGAACGACCATTGTACAGGTTTGTTTTCACCAATACCTCTGCCTGCTCTTTGCTAACATTCGGATAGGTAACAAAGATGCCGCTTCCGTTTTTCAAGCCTTTATCAAGTGCGTTGGTTATGTGAAGCGGATCCGACACTACCATTTTTACATCACGGTAGATCCCGCTGTAGTAGTAAAAGTCGAGACGCGCTTGCGGTTTGGCCGGAGGTGT
>DLYT01000031.1 GCA_003447595.1 Porphyromonadaceae bacterium | reverse complement strand
GGCTTCGTAGCTCAACTGAATAGAGCATCTGACTACGGATCAGAAGGTTACAGGTTTGAATCCTGTCGAGGTCACGAAAAGCATCCATATTTTTTATGGATGCTTTTTTGTATCCCCCCTCCTGCTTATTAACTTTCTTAAAATACAAGATAAGCTTGCTTTCCTAGTTTATTTATTCTATCATTACAGCCGTAAAGCTTATTTCGCTTACATGCCAACTTAATTTAGCGAGCTTTCAGAAACTACTTACACTTATTACTTGTTTAATACATGAAGACAACGATTGCGACCTATGAAAAAAACATTCTTAAATACGGCATATTTATTTATTATATTACTTGCTGCTTTCTCGTGCCAGAAAGAAGCAGCAGATGAGCTTGAAGAGATCTATGAAAAAGGTGCTTCTCAAGTGAGTTTTGGCTTTAATATAACCTCGGAAACTGCACTCAATTCATGGCAAAATCCACTTTTGAAGAGTTTAAAATCAGAACTTCCTGATTCGGTTTTATTGACTTATGTAAAAGTAAAAGGACCTCAAGGCAATCCTGAAGGAAGTGTGAATACGTCGCGTGCAAAAATCTACTTGACACCGTCTGGGTTGAAATCTTCGTCTTTTTATATGAATCCGGGGTGGTATAAACTTATAGATGTTGAACTAAAAGCTATTGATGGGCGAATAATTGCCTTAGGAGCTAATGGAAACGAAGAAGTAATAGCGAAGGTTCCTGATGGAGAAGCAATGGGCAAATACTTCGTAGTGGAACCATATTCGAAACCAACTATACAAACATGGATACTTCCTACTCTTTCTTCTCAAATACAACTTATGGGGTTTTCTTATACTCCTAAAAACAGCAAACAGTACTTCAATATACCAACGCTGCTTAACCTGTCGTGTAATAGCGAGAACTTTGTCCTTCAATCCGGGGAAATCTGTTTGCTTGATACCAAGGGCTCTGTAATTGATAAGAATATTCTTATTTCAGGAAGTAGAGGATGGGTGTATATCAACAAAAATATACCGAAAGATTTAAAGCTACTATATATACAATATAAATTTGGAGATAAAATTGTTTGTGCAGACTCCATCAATATCAGTAAACAGATTCTGCCGTTCATTACTGATAATACGGCAGAAATGAATGAAACTTTACAACTTTATCGTACAATTGATTTTTCGGCCGAAGTAGTCAATCGTTAAAAGAGATCTAGCAAATATACATCTTATAAAAAAGCGAGCCATTTGGTATTAACCGAATGGCTCGCTTTTCATGTATTATATCTTATGGATTGTATGTCCTTTTAAAACAAACCGGTAATAACCCCGTTGTTATCGATATCAATCTTTTCTGCCGCAGGCTCTTCTGGCAACCCTGGCATACGCATCATATCGCCCGTGATAGGAACAATAAACCCTGCTCCTGCCGCAATTTCAATTTCGCGTATTGTGATATTGAAACCTGTAGGACGACCAATTAAGTTTGGATTATCTGAAAGAGATTTCTGTGTTTTTGCCATACAAATAGGCAATTTATCCAAACCAAGATCATAGATACGCTTCAAGTGCGTTTTAGCTTTTGAAGTGTAATCTACACCGTCTGCACCATAAATCTCAGTAGAGATAGCAAAGATCTTTTCCTCTGGAGTTTGATCAAGAGTATAGATTGGTTCAAATGTACTTGTACATGATTCTGCTGCTTCCACAACCATCTCTGCAAGCTCCACAGCTCCATCTCCGCCTTTCGCCCATACTTCGATTGATGAAACTTTTACCTCTTGCTCTTTACACCAGTTTACAAGTGCTGCAATTTCTTCATCTGTATCAGTAATGAAACGATTGATTGCAACGACTGGTTCAATCTTAAATTTCTTTACATTTTCAATGTGTTTTGCAAGATTCTCTGTTCCTGCAAGCAATGCTTCAACATTTGGAGTCTTCAAGTCTTTTGCTCCCATACCTCCGTGGAACTTCAACGCACGAATGGTTGCAACAAGTACAATTGCTTTAGGTGAGATACCAGCTTCACGACATTTGATATCAAGGAACTTCTCTGCTCCTAGGTCACAACCGAATCCGGCCTCTGTTACTACATAGTCAGATAAAGACATCCCCATGCGTGTCGCAATGATTGTGTTTGTGCCTTGTGCAATATTTGCAAACGGACCACCATGAATAAATGCAGGAGTATTATCTAATGTTTGTACAAGATTTGGCTTAATTGCATCCTTTAGCAATGCAGCCATCGCTCCTTGTGCATTTAAATCTCTTGCATAGATCGGCTTTTTGTCAAATGTATAACCTACAAAGATATTACCTAAACGGTTTTTCAAATCTTCGAAGTCATGAGCCATACATAGGATTGCCATTACTTCTGACGCAGCAGTGATATCAAATCCTGATTCACGAGGAATGCCGTTTGCAGCACCACCTAGTCCGATCACAATATCACGAAGTGCTCTATCATTCATATCCATAACACGTTTCCATGCTACAGTACGTGGATCGATATTTAATGATCTTTTCTTGCTTTGAATGTTGTTGTCGATCAAAGCAGCTAATAGATTGTTCGCTTTTTCAATGGCTGAGAAATCGCCCGTAAAGTGAAGATTGATATCTTCCATCGGTACAACTTGAGAATAACCACCTCCGGTTGCTCCTCCTTTAATACCAAAAACAGGACCCAATGATGGCTCACGAAGAACTACAGCTGTTTGTTTACCGATTTTATTAAGAGCCTGAGTAAGACCGATCGATACAGTAGTTTTACCTTCACCTGCCGGAGTCGGAGATATTGCTGTAACCAAGATCATTTTCGATTTTGCGATCTTATCTTGATCAATGTATGTTAGAGGAACTTTAGCCTTATATTTACCATACAGCTCCAAGTCGTCGCGGTTGATGTTTAGCATATCAGCAACTTCAACGATTGGCAACATGGCAGCTTCTTGAGCTATTTGAATATCAGTTTTCATAAATTATGCGAATATTACTATTTTGATACAAAAATACAAACTTATTCGAAAATACGTATACTGTTACTATACAAGTATGATCGATTGAATGATAAAGAAAACGTATTATCCATTGTTTCTGAATGAAAAAGGATAAATATTCTCAGGAACTTTCTTTATAAGAAAAAAGCCATTCTGATTCCTCAGAATGGCTATATAATTTAATATGCTCTTGCAAAAAGTACACGCTGAGCCGAAGGCTTGCCCGTAACCATACATACGCCAGGAGTTTTATCACCCTCCAGTGGAATACAACGGATCGTTGCTTTCGTTTCAGTTTTAATAAGCTCTTCTGTTTCAGGTGTGCCGTCCCAGTGAGCAAGAATAAAGCCGCCTTTTTCGATTTCTTCTTTAAATTCATCGTAAGTTTCAACCGTACGTGTATTGTTTGTACGATAATCCGCCGCTTTCTTGAAAATATTTGCTTGAATTTCGTCAAGCAAGTTTTTAATGTATTGATCGATATTGTCTAGAGACACCGTCTCTTTTGTCAATGTATCACGACGTGCTACTTCTACAGTATTGTTTTGCATATCACGTGCTCCCATTGCCATACGTACTGGAACACCTTTCAATTCGTATTCAGCAAATTTCCAACCCGGCTTTTTATTATCTGAGTTGTCATATTTCACACTAATACCAAGCGCTTTTAGTTTCGCAGTAATTTCAGCAACTTTCTCATTGATTGCATTCAATTGCTCTTCACCTTTGAAAATAGGAACGATAACAACCTGGAATGGAGCTAACTTAGGAGGCAACACCAAACCATTATCATCAGAGTGAGTCATAATTAATGCACCCATCAAACGTGTAGAAACACCCCATGAAGTTGCCCATACATATTCTTGGCTTCCGTTCTTGTCTGTGAAAGTCACATCAAATGCTTTTGCAAAGTTCTGACCTAAGAAGTGAGATGTTCCTGACTGAAGTGCTTTACCATCTTGCATCAATGCTTCGATTGTATAAGTATCGATAGCTCCGGCGAAACGCTCACTTGCAGATTTCACACCCTTCACAACAGGTACTGCCATATATTGCTCTGCAAAATTAGCGTAAACCTCTAGCATTTTGCGTGCTTCTTCAACAGCTTCTGCTTCCGTCGCATGTGCAGTATGTCCTTCTTGCCACAAGAATTCAGCTGTACGCAAGAATAATCTTGTTCTCATCTCCCAACGAACTACATTGGCCCATTGATTGCATAAAATAGGAAGGTCTCTGTGTGACTGAATCCAGTTTCTATATGTGTTCCAAATAATTGTTTCTGAAGTAGGACGAACAATAAGCTCTTCTTCCAGTTTTGCTGCCGGATCTACAACTACACCGCTACCATCAGGATTATTTTTCAAACGATAGTGTGTTACTACTGCACATTCTTTAGCAAAGCCTTCTACGTGATCGGCCTCTTTGCTTAAAAAAGATTTGGGGATAAATAACGGGAAGTAAGCATTTACGTGACCTGTTTCTTTGAACATATCGTCCAAGTAACGTTGCATTTTCTCCCAAATTGCATAACCGTATGGTTTGATTACCATACAACCACGCACTGCTGAATTTTCTGCTAAATCAGCTTTAATTACCAAATCCTGATACCATTGCGAGTAACTTTCGCTACGCGATGTAAGTTCTTTTAGCTCTTTTGCCATCTCGAAATATTTTTGTCTCTTTTTTATCTTAATAACCGTGCACTCATTATATGAGTACAACGGTAAAACAAAGTATGTGCAAAAATACAAAAAAAGTCGTCTCCATGCAATGAAGACGACTTAATATTGTAATGAGGTTTTTTGATATTATCTCAATGTTCCTTGTTGTGCCTCTTGAATCATTTTCTGACTTGGAAGAATGATAATTTCAACACGACGATTCAAAGCGCGACCAGCTTCAGTGCTATTGCTTGCTACTGGATCATGAACGCCCATACCTTCATATGTCATTCTGTTTGCAGTAACACCTTGTGCTCTTAGATAGTCATATACGCTTCTTGCTCTCTTTTCTGACAATAATTGATTATAGTCTACTTTACCTGTGTTATCAGTATAACCTACAATCTTAATATTAGTATCAGGATTTTCATTCAAGCTTTGAGCAAATTGACTTAATGCTGTCATTGAAGCTTGACTCAATGTACTTGAATTAATAGCAAATAAAATACCTGAATTGAACGTTACTTTAATCGCTTCTCCATTGTTGATTGATTCAACCTTTGTGTCTTCAGGAAGAGTAGCTTCAAGCTCTTTCTTTTGTTTGTCCATCTTCTTTCCGATCAAAGCTCCCGCTGTTCCACCAACTGCCGCACCTAATATTGCACCAAGTGCTGTATTACCTGCGATTGCACCAATACCTGCACCAAGTGCTGTTCCGGCACCAACACCGATTCCGGCTCCTTTTACAGTATTATTTGCTCCACATCCAGAAAACACTATTGTCATACACAATAGCATTACTACCAAAAGATTAAAATTTTTCATACAATTTCAGTTTAATCACTATCAATCGAAAATATTAATTGAATCGCAATACGCCAATTCGCCTTGTACAATATGTTGAATATCGTCAGCTTCAAGTTTTACAACCTGATCTTTCTTAGCGTTTTTAACAACGTATGCAATTAAGTCATCTTCATCAATCTCCACATCTACATCTTCGTCAGTTTCATTCAAGAAACCTTTTGATTCGTAGTAGTCATAGATAAGATCTACAACGTAATTGATATCGTCATTGCTATATTTACCTTTCAATTCTTGAGGTAAATAGTTTTGAATGAACTTTACTGATTCATCTTCGTCGTAGATGAATAGATCTTCTTGATTACTCATAATTTTTGCTTTTTATATTAAAATAAGACGTGGCAAAAGTATTGTTATTCTACAAAACAAACAATAAAGGGAACTAAAAAGTTCCCTTTATAATTATGATTTATACTTACTCATTTGTAAAGTATAGCTTATTATCCACAGAGTCAATGACAATCGTCTTATCTTTATCTACCTTTTCAGATAGAATCTGTTTAGACAACTCATTCAAAATGTATTTCTGAATCATACGTTTCACCGGACGAGCTCCAAACTGAGGGTCATAACCTTCAACTGCAATAAACGAAACTGCTGCTGGTGTAAATTGAATTAAAATATCATTTTGTTTCAAAGAGCGTTTTACCGAATCCAGTTGAAGCTCAACAATTTCTTTGATTTCACTTTCAGAAAGTGGAGTAAACATGATGATCTCATCAAT
>DLYT01000113.1:24322-29789 GCA_003447595.1 Porphyromonadaceae bacterium | reverse complement strand
ATCGGAACCACCTTTACAATGCATCTTCCGATTCATTGAAGTAACCTCAAGAAAAAGACCTCAAGAAGGTAAAAACGTTTTCAACGAAGACGCGTTTCTGTTTTCATTGAAAACGTTTTATCGTCTTCGACGAAAACAGTTTTGCGTTTTCGTCGAAAACAAATTATAACTGCATGTGCAAGATCGGGTATGCTTTACCTTCCCCATCGAGTTCAGATCGTCTTTGTATCTCAAATCCTATGTGTTTGTAAAATCCTACAGCCTGAACGTTTTGTTCATTTACATCCACTTTGTTTACATGCAATGTCGCTATGGCATACTTTACCAACTTCTTTCCTATCCCACAATGGCGGTAATCGTTATCGACAAACAACATTTCCAGATTATGGTCTGCAATTCCCATAAATCCAACTAAGTGCTCTTCTTGCTCAAATCCGAACAAGGATACATGCTCAAAGTACATAGGAAGCTGTTTTTTATAATATAAAAAATCCTCCTGCTTTAGAAAATCATGCGTGTTCATCACTGCACTTTCCCAAATCTCTATCAAACGAGGATAATCTGCTGCTTCAATTTTTCTAATCATAACTTTAAATTTAGATCGGCAAAGGTCGGAACAAAATAGGCTTTAATACTGAACCCAGGTTAAAAAATACGTTTGCGTATTCTACTCAGTGCTTGCGGGGTAATACCTATATAAGAAGCAATATCTTTTAGTGGCATATAATTCATATCAACTCCATATTCGTCAATCATCTGTAAATAATATTGTTCTGGAGTATATTTAATCAAATCGATATTTCGTTTCAAGAGTTTATCCATTAATAGAGCTGTCAGATCATCGAAAACGATTTTCACTTTAGGAATAGCGGCATACAATTCCCCTACTTGTTTCTTATCTATTCTGTATATAACGCTATCAACCATTGTTTGTACATTAAATCGCGACTTTTCTTGTAATGTAAATGATATATTCGACATCGAAAATGTTCCCTCTTTACAAAACCAAAAGGTTTGCTCATCACCTTTATGATTCAATAGCCAGCATCGAAGCATACCTTCAAAAACAAAGTAACTATACTTCTCTACTTCTCCCTCCCGAATCAGAAACGTGTCCTTTTTAATCAATATTCGTTCGAAATACTGATCGAATAATCTTGATTCTTCCGAACTTATGATATTACTAGATACATTAAACTCTTCTAATAGTTTTTCTAAAAGCATAACCTTATGCAAATATTAAATAAGTAATCTCCATGACCCTAGATACTGATACATCTGACAAATAGAGCCGAATGATACGAAACACATCACTCTTCAACGAAGGTAGCAATTTTAAATTAGACTGATTAGCAAAGCAAAATTAAGCGCAGTAACGATCAGGCCCAATACAAGTAACAATATTGTCGTAAAACGTGTATTGACATACGTGCCCATTACGGTTTTATTTGAAGTGAGATACACTTGTGTAAAGATGGTGATGGGCAGTTGTATACTCAACACTACTTGCGAATAGATCAGCCCTTTGAACGGATCACTGATGAGAAAGATGATTAAGGTTGCGGGGATAAACGACAACAATACTCCTAGCTTCGAACGTTTAGCCTTATAGTTGTATGTCTCACCAAAGAGTCCGGCAAATATAGAAGCACCTGCTATACCTGATGTAATGGTCGATGCAACTCCGGCAAGCAGCAAAGCTACGCCAAACACAACTCCCGCATTATTTCCAACGAGCGGAGTTAACAACTGTTGCGCTTGTGACAACTCATCTACCTTTATTTGATGCTTGTAAAATGTAGCAGCTGCAAGAATAATCATAGCCGAATTGATTGCCCATCCTACGATCATGGAAAACAATGTATCGTAAAACTCATATTTCAGTTTGCTTCGTTTCGTACTTTCATCTTCGAGATTCCATTCCCTACTTTGAATAATCTCGGAATGGAGAAAAAGGTTATGTGGCATAACTACTGCTCCCAATACACCCATAATGATTAACATTGAATTGCGCGGAAACTGGGGCGTAACGCTACACTTTAGTGTCTGAACCCAATCTACGTCGACGAGCCACAACTCATACAAAAACGACAATCCGATAATAGATATAAAGAAGATTATACCTCGCTCAATTCGCTTATAAGTATTACTCATCAGCAAAATCACGCAAGCAATCATCACGAAGGCCGCTCCTATTTTCAAGGGAATATCAAAAAGCATTTGTAAAGCAATTGCCCCACCTAGTATTTCGGCTAGCGAGGTAGATATACTTGCAAAGATGGCCGATATTATGATTGGTCTACTTAAGGGTTTAGGAATGTATTGATTCGTTGCCTCGGAAAGACACAATCCGGTTACAATACCCAAGTGCGCAACATTGTGCTGAATAATAATGAGCATAATAGACGAAAGCGTCACGACCCAAAGAAGCGCATAGCCATATTCGGATCCGGCAGCCAAGTTTGTTGCCCAATTACCCGGATCAATAAACCCAACTGTTACCAACAACCCGGGACCAATGTATTTCAACAAATCGAAAGCACTCGATCTTGTTCGTTCCTTTCCGTTTCGTTTAGGCAGAATATTCATTTATCGTCAAATTTATAAAAGAGAGAAATCTCTCAAATTACACATTACTCCATTTTAGCAATGCTTTTTCTCATACATCAAACAAACTCATTGTATTCTATGTTTCCATTTATCTACTTTCGCATAAACAAAACAAAATTACCGCACAAACAACTTTATCATTTTATCACAGAAACAAACACTATCCATAACACATATGCGGTAAAACCCCGAGGCTAGACAAAATACACCTATCATATTGATAGCCGCTATCTATATTTGAAAGCTTTTTGACAAACACAAACCGCTTGAGATTTTTATGAAATATTTCTCACGTATCATTCGTGACAAATATTCACAGGATACTGCAATAACAACTCTCGAAAGTCATAACTACAATAGTTACGAATTCTCTCGATAGCCATTTCTTCGGGAAAACACCTTGTAATCTCTTCGTGAAGAATAAAAAAAGTCTTCGTGAAAAGTTTCTAGAATCTCCACGAAGATTTCTCAGATTCTTCATGAAGACTTTTCAGAATCTTCACGAATACTTTTTTCACTTTCCTTGAAAACAAAATTTACTTCTTAAGTATAAGACAAACGCAAAAATCCCCCTAATGACACAAGTTTGTGTATCATTAGGGGGATCCCTGTATTCTGTGTAAAATTGTTTTATACTAGCAGCGAATATTTAGTTCGCGCAATACGTCGCGAATTTTTTCGAAGGTAGTAATTCTTGTTGGCACCAACGGCAAACGAAGTTTGTTTTCGATGTATCCCATTGCATGAAGGATACTTTTCACACCTGCAGGATTTCCATCCACAAATAGCAATTCGAAAAGCTCTGTAAAACGGTGATGAATCAACAACGAACTTTGGTAGTCACCATTAAGAGCCAAGCGTACCATTCGGCTAAACTCATATGGAAATGCATTTCCGATTACCGAGATTACCCCTACTGCACCCAAAGAGATGAGTGGATACGTGATACCATCGTCGCCGGAGATCACATCAAAATCGGCAGGTTTGTGCTTGATGATGTCATCCATTTGCGTAATGTTGCCCGATGCTTCTTTGATTGCTACGCAATTTTTGCATTCACGAGCGATACGTAATGTTGTTTCGGCTGTCATGTTTACACCTGTACGTCCCGGTACATTATAAAGTATAATAGGCAAACGTGTTGCTTCAGAAATAGCTTTATAGTGTCTGTAAATTCCTTCTTGTGAAGGTTTATTGTAGTAAGGAACTACGGAAAGAATGGCATCTACACCATTGAAATTTCCAGTCTTAAGCTTGTCGCAAACAGCTTTTGTACTGTTTCCGCCTACACCCAAAACAATAGGAATACGACCGCGTACTCGCTCTATTACAAGGTTTAATATTTCAGTCTTCTCTTCTTCGGTTAGCGTTGGTGTTTCGGCTGTAGTACCCAACACTACGAGATAGTCTGTACCATTTTGAATTTGGTGATCGACCAATCGTCCCAGTGCTTCAAAGTCTACGCTTTCATCTTGCTTAAAGGGAGTAATTAGCGCTACTCCCATTCCTTTTAGATTTATATCTGCCATACGGTCAAAATCCTTTGATTTACTTTAATTACTTACAAAAATAAGCAAAAATATCATTTTGCACGGATTGTGCGGAGATAAAATAATATTTGTTCGAAAATTGATTTAATATCTGCCGATTCTTTATACGAAAGCTCAATATCATAAACGAACTGAACAGGCTTAGAGCCAATGCCAATACGTAGAAATGTAGACCCAAGCCAGTATAAATAAGCATGCAATGAAGAGGTGTCGGCGGTGAGGTCGACAAACACATCTGCATGTAGCTTTTTAAATACAGAAAAGCAGTGTTCGGTAGGAAGTCCGAAACGAGAAATGAACTGTTTACCGCTCACACTTATTACGTCTTCCGCTTCTTTAACTCCTTTTCCAAACACAACAAACTTCAGTTTTTTGCCGGCTTTGCGCAACGAATCCGCCTCAGCATAAATAAGATCAAAGTCGGACGCATTTACAAATACAACCATCGTACGAATCTCGTCATACGAAAGATAGCGTCTTTCGTGATTGCCGCTTTGCAACAAGCCTTGCAGCTTGCGTTTTAATATCATATTTGAAAGCTTCATAACAGATCTAATTTAGTTTATTCAGTCTTGAATCATTTGCAGAAACTCTTCTTCTGATAACAAGATAACACCCAGCTTGGTTGCTTTATCTAGTTTTGACGGACCAATGCCTTCTCCTGCTAGCAAATAATTCGTTTTGCCCGATACTGACCCCGGATTTTTCCCGCCATTTGCAAGAATAAGCTCCTTGTATTCATCTCTCGAATGGTGCTTAAATGTACCACTGATTACGATGCTTACGCCTTTTAGTTTCTCGGTTGTTACAAGACCTTCGACTTCTTTTATCGCTAATTGAAGTCCGGCTATACGCAAACGTTCTACCATCGCCTTATTTTCGATATTATCGAAATATTCAAGTACGCTACGGGCAATACGATCGCCGATCTCATCGACCTCAATCAAAGCATCGTACGAAGCTTGCTCTAGGGCATCGATATTTTTGAACGCTGCTGCCAGTTTTTTAGCTACAGTTTCGCCTACATAACGAATACCTAGTCCGAATAGCACACGTTCGAAAGGTACTTGTTTGCTTTGCTCAAGACTTGAAAGCAAATTTTGCACACTCTTCTCTTTCCAGCGTGGAAGCGCGATAAGATCTTCGAATGACAAATCGTACAAGTCGGCCACATTCTTGATCAATTGGGCACTATAAAGCGTATCTACGGTTTCAGGTCCGGCTGCAATGTTCATCGCTCTACGTGTAAGGAAGTGTTCGATACGTCCTTTGATTTGTGGTGGACAGCCGGTATCGTTCGGACAATA
>DLYT01000113.1:21730-24079 GCA_003447595.1 Porphyromonadaceae bacterium | reverse complement strand
TTGATGAATTGTACTTTCTCGCCAATCAATAGACGTGCGTCTTTGTCAACTCCTACGATCTTCGGAATAATTTCGCCACCCTTCTCTACGTAAACCATATCGCCGATATGCAAGTCGAGGCTTTCGATAATATCTGCATTATGCAACGAGGCACGCTTTACAACTGTACCCGACAACTGTACGGCATCTAGATTAGCCACTGGTGTAACAGCACCGGTGCGACCTACTTGATATGAAACAGAGTTGAGGCGGGTTAGCGCTTGCTCGGCCTGAAACTTATAGGAAATAGCCCAACGAGGCGACTTAGCCGTATAACCAAGTTCCTGTTGCTGAGTAATCGAATCTACTTTCAAAACGATACCATCTGTTGCAACGGGAAGGTTTTTACGCTCTACATCCCAATAATTTATAAATTCGAATATTTCTTCAAGTGTAGTACAACGTTTCATCGTCTCCGGAACTTTGAAGCCCCAGTTACGTGCCAGTTGTAGATTTTCGTAATGCGAATCGGTAGGAAGTGTATCACTCATCATGTAATAGAAATAAGCATCGAGGCGACGCTGAGCTACGACAGATGAGTTTTGAAGTTTGAGCGTTCCGGATGCTGCATTGCGCGGATTTGCAAACAATGACTCTTCTTGCTCTTCTCGTTCTTTATTGAGACTATCAAATACAGCCCATGGCATCAGAATCTCTCCTCGCATTTCAAAATGAGCAGGAAAACCTTCCTCACGAAGCTTGAGAGGCACAGAACGAATTGTTTTTACATTATTCGTTACATCATCTCCACGAGTTCCGTCTCCACGAGTTACAGCACGCAGCAATTCTCCATTCTCATACGTTACAGATATAGATGTACCATCATATTTTAGTTCGGCTACAATTATAAAATCCTCTTGTAGCGTTTTTCGTGTACGTTCATAGAAATCGGTAACTTCCTCTGCAGAATATGTATTCCCCAAAGATAGCATCGGATAGCGGTGTTCTACCTGAACAAATTCGTTCGAGATATCGCTTCCTACACGCTGAGTTGGCGACAGCGGATCGAAGAATTCGGGATTATCAGCTTCTAGTTTTTGTAGTTCATGAAGTTTCTGATCAAATTCGAAGTCGGTAATCTCCGGCTTAGACAGTACATAATAATTGTAATTATGCTTTTCCAATTCAGATCTTAAACTATCTATCTGAGCCTTAACCTGCTCTTTATTTAAACTCATTATTTCTATCTTTTCGTGAATCAGTATAAGGCAAAAATAGCAAAGTTCGCTCAAAATGCTAACTTTGTATTTATAATAATTTATATTGATAGTATAATATCCCATAACGAACAAACGATATGCAACCCGTATTATCCCCTTTTGCTAAACCGATGTACATAATGGCCAAGCCAATAGGCTCGGTTTGTAATCTTGCATGCGAATATTGCTATTACCTCGAAAAAGGCAATCTGTACGATCAGATTAAACAGCATACGATGAGCGACGAACTTCTAGAGAAGTTTGTACGTGAATACATCGAGTCTCAAAGCTCTTCAAATATCTTATTTACATGGCACGGTGGTGAAACACTGATGCGTCCGGTGTCTTTTTATAAGAAAGCCATTGAGTTTCAGAAAAAGTATGGCCGAGGCAAACAGGTAGACAATTGCTTCCAAACGAATGGAACGTTAATTACTGAAGAGTGGTGTAAGTTTTTCCGTGAGAATAATATTCTAGTAGGTGTATCGATAGACGGGCCACAGGAGTTTCATGACGAATATCGCCGCAACAGACAAGGTTTGCCTTCGTTTCATAAGGTGATGAAAGGTATTCAACTGCTCAATAAATACAATGTAGAGTGGAATGCAATGGCCGTAGTCAATGATTTTAACGTAGAGTATCCGCTCGAATTTTATAACTTCTTTAAAAGTATCAACTGTAAGTTTATTCAGTTTGCGCCTATTGTAGAGCGTATCAATGAAAAAACAAAAGATAAGTTGAAGCTTCAATTGCCCAATCATATCTTGGAAGCTGAGCTGACGGAGCATTCGATTACGCCAGAAGCGTGGGGTAACTTCTTATGTACTATTTTTGACGAATGGGTCAAACAAGACGTAGGTGAATACTTTATTCAGTTATTTGACGCAACGTTGGCCAACTGGATGGGTGTACAACCGGGTATTTGTACGCTTGCAAAAACTTGTGGGCATGCAGGTGTTATCGAGTTTAACGGCGATGTCTATTCTTGCGACCACTTTGTTTTCCCATCACACAAGCTTGGCAATATCTACTCGAGCAGTTTGATCGAAATGATGTATTCTCCAATGCAGTTAAAGTTTGGCAATGATAAGTTTGACAAGCTTACTACGCA
>DLYT01000113.1:0-21522 GCA_003447595.1 Porphyromonadaceae bacterium | reverse complement strand
ATGGCGAATGTCCTAAAAATAGATTCACGACCGACTCTAGAGGAGAATTTGGTCATAATTATCTTTGCAAGGGATACTATCAGTTCTTCAATCATGTGGCTCCATATATGGACTTTATGAAACAAGAGCTGCTCAACGAACGTCCGCCGGCAAATATCATGGATCACCTTGATTCGATCAAGTAAAAAGGCTTCTTCTATCCTATTTTCTCGTCTTTTCAGATTGTTATAGATTCTTATTTGAGGAAATGAAGTTTAGGAATTATTTTTGCATTCAGATATATTAAAGCATATACCATTAGCATACAAATTAATGAATATCAGATTAAATAAAATAATTAGTGATTCGGGACTATGTTCTCGCCGTAAAGCAGACATCTGTATTGAGCAAGGACGCGTAACTGTAAATGGTAAAACAGCCGAAATGGGAACGAAAGTTGGCCCAAATGACATCGTAAAAGTAGATGGTCATATCATTAAGCACGAGAATGAAGCGGTATACATCGTATTAAATAAACCGGCTGGTATCACTTGTACTACTGATCAGACCGAATCGGATAACATTGTTGACTTTGTAAACTATCCTACGCGCATTTTTAATATTGGTCGATTGGATAAACCTTCGGAAGGTTTGATTCTTCTAACCAACGACGGAGACATCGTCAATAAGATTCTTCGTGCATCCAACAACCACGAGAAAGAATATGAAGTGGTTGTGAATAAGTCAATCACAGAAGAATTTGCTACTAAAATGGCTACAGGAGTTCCTATTCTTGGCACCATGACTCGCAAATGTAAGTTTGAGAAAGAAGGCGACAATCGCTTCCGTATTACACTTACACAAGGATTGAACAGACAAATTCGCCGTATGTGTGAAGCTTTGGGATACGAGGTTCTAAAATTGAAACGTGTACGTGTAATGAATATTACACTAGACAAACTTCCGTTAGGTCAATGGCGTTTCCTTACCGGAAAAGAAATTGAAGTATTGATGGATATGATTAAGGATTCTGACGGAACACCTAAATCGAAATCAGCTAAAAGCTCTAAACCAGCACAGAGAACTTCAAGTAGTTCGTCGAAGCCAAGTCATAAAAGCTCGTCTAAACCAAGAGGTTCACGTCCTTATAAGACAGCTGAGCCTAAATCACCTACAAACAAACGTGATGGAGCAAAACCGTCTCGTGACGACAAACGTGATGTAAGAGGTAATGGTAAGCCGACAAACTCAACAAACTTTAAACCGAAAGGGACGTTTGCGCCGAAAGGAGCAAAACCAGGCACAGCTACTTCAGCTTCTGAAAATGGCGAAACTCGCAAACCTATGAGAGGAAAACCAGGTATGACCTCCACTCCGGCTCATAAAGGAACGAAGTCAAACGCTGCACCAAGTTCTAGAGGTTCTAAACCAGGTGCTAAACAGAATGCTTCATCAGGTCCACGCGTTGGTAAAAGTAGACCATCCACATCAAACAGAGGCCCTAAAGCCCCGGTTCGTGGTTCTAAGAAACGATAAGAATGATTCTATATACAAAAAAATCCGCAAGTGTATGCTTGCGGATTTTTTGTTGATATGACTTATGTTAATCTTCTGCTTTCAAGAATTTACCATCAGGAGTAAACATCAAATCTTTGCTTTTAGGAGTTGTTTCTACTTCCACTTCATACCCTTGAGTACATTTACTAATCTCGGAAACGGCAACACCTTTATAGTTTGCATTGAGATAATTCAAAATATCTGTAGGAAGCAAACCTAGAACTACTTTAGACAAAGGTTTATTGTTGTCACTTTCGATGTGATGCCATTCGCCATCGCTATGAAACTTTACTTCAATTCCATCTGCAAGATCAATCTCATACACATTATTACTTTGAAGTTTTGCTTTGATGATAGGTTGTCCTTCAAGATAATCTTGAATAAAATTCTGAATTACCGGAGGCACCTGATCTGCTGCTATTACCTGATCATAATCTTTACCTTTATGCTCTTTCTTTCCATCTTGAGCAAATACTGTAAATCCTGATACAACGATTGCCAGTAAACAAACGATCCATTTTTTCATAACTCATTAATTTTTAGTTTTGCGTTTATTGATAAGCTCACGCTAAAATCCTCTTAGCCGCCTCAGCTACAATCGAAAGTTCTTCATTCTCTAAAGCCGAACCATTTGGCAAACAAACACATTCGGCATAGAGTTCGTTTACAACACCTCTACCATAAAATGGCAATGATTTATATTTATCATACAAATTGATTGGGCGTAGGATACGAGCTGTTTGCACACCGGCGTCATCCATCTCAGCGATAAACTTATCGACAGATATTTTAGACGAAGAAATCCGTAAAGCAGCAAGCCAACCGCTCGACTCATAGTCATTATTTACCGTATGCTGAAAAGTAACACCCTCAATATCTTTCAATGCGTGACGATATAGATCTGTATTGGTAAGGCGACATTTAACGCGATCTTTCAATACCGTCATTTGACCACGACCAATACCTGCAACCATCTCACTCATTTTATAATCATAGCGCATTGCGGCATCGTGCTTGTCGATTCGCGTGATGTCTTCTTTACCTGCAAGATATTCAGCAACGATTCGTTGTTCGTGCAAAGTACAAACCAATGCACCTCCACCCCAAGTCGTAATCACATGCTCTTCTCCGAAAGAAAGCACACCCATTACGCCAAACGTACCACATTTCTGTCCTTTACAAGTAGCACCCAATGCTTCGGATGCATCATCTATAAGCGGAATATCATTTTCGCCGGCAATACGATCAATCTCTTCAATATTACATGGAGTACCATAAGCATGCGACAAAACAATTGCTCGAATATTTTTGCCCAACTTCTTTCTGTCGGCAATTGCTTTCTCAAGTTCTGCCGGATCCATATTCCAAGTACGCTCTTCACTATCTACAAGCACCGCCTCAGCACCGGCCAAAGCAATAGCATTGATTACACGCGGATGCGTAAGTGCCTGACAAATGATTTCATCTCCTTTTTGCACACCAACAATCTCAAAAGCCAAATGCAATGCAGCAGTAGACGAATTTAATGCAACAACCGTTGTATCTTCTTTTAAATAAACAGCCAAATCATTTTCAAAGCCGATCACATTATTTCCGGGTTGAAATGTGCGTTCATTATCCATAAAAGTACCTAGAAAGTCTCTTTCGTTGCCACTCATATGAGGTAGTGACAATATAATTTTCTTTTTCATAACAGAATATTCATTTGTAGTTTTAGTCATAAATCTTTTGTCAAAACAACTAAGCAATAGATAAGGTTTACATGAATTATTCACGAAAAACAAAAGCTGCCCTATCCGAAGATAAGACAGCTTTATATGATATCATTTCTTTTTGAAATTTGTTATACCAAGTTAGCGATCGCGACAACATGGCATAGTGTTCCTCCCAATACAAATAAATGCCAGATAGAGTGCATGTATTTATACTTATCGAGCACATAAAATACAGTACCTACTGTATAAAAGGCACCGCCGGCTACAAGCCAATAAAGAACATCCATATGCCCTGATTCACCTAGTACGGTTATCAATGGTTTTATTGCAAAGACTACCACCCATCCCATCAACAAATAACAGATCGTTTTCACGATACTTGTTTTCTTCATCTTTAGGAAAGAGAAAATAATACCAATGATTGCCGCACACCAGATAAAGCCAAATAACAGCCAACCCCAAATACCTTCTTCGCGAAGTGTAATCAGCGTAAATGGTGTATACGTACCCGCAATGAGTAGATAGATCGCACTATGATCGAGCTTTCTGAAAAAGCGTTTCAAGTCGGCATTCGTTATAGCGTGATAAATCGTCGACATTGAATAAAGTAAAAACATACACAGCGCAAAGGTACAGAAGCTCGTTATGTACCATACGTTTCCGGTAGAGATGGATAAGATGGCGAACCAAATCATTACCCCCAATCCCATTACCGCACCAATTCCATGTGTAATGGTGTTATATAGCTCTTCTTTGGTTATAGCGTGAGTTGCTGTTTTCATACGTTGAACGTCTCTTTAATATTTACGACAATCTTTTGCACCAAAGCATTGCGAGCTTCATACGATGCCCAAGCAATATGAGGAGTTAAGACAATCTTATCCGGGTTGTTTAATTTCAATAGAGGACTGTCTGCAGATAAAGGCTCTTCACTATACACATCCAATGCCGCACCGGCAATTGCATCGTTATTCAGTACAGTAGCCAATGCTGCTTCATCCACGATACCACCACGCCCTACATTAATTATATATGCGGTAGGCTTCATCAAGTTGAGAGCCTTGAGATCAATCAGATTTCGAGTTGCATCATTCAGTGGAGCATGAATCGTGATAATATCACACGTAGACATAAGTTCGTCCAAAGCGATAGCCGGATAACCAGCATCCATATTTCTACCACTTGTAGAGTAATAAACCACCTCTGCACCAAAGGCAGTAGCTATAGCTGCAACCTTCTTACCGATGTTACCCATTCCTATAATCCCCCACTTCTTTCCATGAATCTCATGAAATACAGGTCCGGGATAAAAGAAACGCCCGCTTTTTGAATACGAGCCATCCTTTACATATGCATCATAATGAGGAATCGCTTTATATAATTCAAGCAACAAAGCAAATGTATGCTCAGCCACAGAAGAAGTAGAATAGTTTACGACGTTCTTTACAGCAATATTGTGTTCTTTAGCCGCTTCAAGATCTACATTATTCATACCTGTTGCAGCAATACAGATCAAGCGTAAATCGGGAAGTTGCTTCATTTCATCTTCACCAAAATATACTTTATTTGTTATTACCACATCAGCTCCTTTACATCGATCAATCAACTGATCCGGATATGTATAGTCATATTCAGAATATTCACCCAACAGTCCAAAAACCGAAGTGTCTACGTTTGCGACAGTATATCTGTCAAGAAATACGATTTTCATAGATTCTGCTATTTTTTTAAAGTTACACATAACGTTATTACAAAGAAACCAATAAATAATAATCAAACAACCTTCATCAGTTCATTTAGTATTGCTTTATATAGTTATTATATCTATCAAATATTAATTAACCACAATAGAAATAGCTTAACATTATATAAATCAACAAATGGATCCTTGACTTGTTCTTTGTATAAATATAACAATTGAAGATAAATTAAGATCAACATATGGAAAAAACACAACGGCTACAAACTATTTTGATGAAACAAAATAGAAAAACAATGCTAAAACTGCTGGTTTCATTAGGAATAATACTTCCCGCCTCAGCGATACAAGCTCAGCATACGGGTAAATATTTGAAGGAACCTCTTCCCGAAACGTGGGTGGCAGACAGTTTATTTCAGAATAATGCAATTGATTGCTCTTGGTGGAAATCATTTAACGATCCACAACTAGATTCCATTATTAATGTTGCGATTCAGAACAACTACAATGTCCTTACGGCAATCAATAGAATCTCGGCAGCACGAGCACAAATGCGTAGTGCGTATGGTGCATTACTTCCATCGTTCGGATTAACAGCTGATTTTACACGAGCAAGATCAAGCAGAAATGCAGACCCACTCCTACCTACTGTCTATAGTTCGCAATACAATGCAGCTATTGATATGAGTTGGGAGGTTGATATTTTTGGCAAGATCCGTAATCAGGCAAATGCGCAACGCAAACTTTATCAAGCAAGCGAAGACGATTATCAATCCGTTATGATTTCATTGGCTTCGCAGATTGCCTCTACGTATTTTCAAATACGCACTGCACAGCAATTGTTGCACGTCACCGATCAAAATATCAAATCACAAGAAAGTATTCTGAAAATAACAGAAGTACGTTACAATACAGGCCTGGCTTCGCAACTCGATGTAGCTCAGGCTAAATCCATTTATTACAATACACAGGCGAGTCGTAACTCAATTATGACTACGATCTCGAACAATATCAATACGTTGGCCGTGTTGATGGGTACATATCCGGCACAAATGCGCAATGCTTTTTTGTCGGCAAAGAATTTACCGAATCCCGTACATATTATTCCGGTAAGCATTCCGGGTAAACTCCTTTTACAACGCCCCGACCTGCGAGCTGCCGAAAAACAAATCGAAGCTCAAGCAGCTCAATTAGGTGCCGCAAAGGCCGATTGGCTTCCTTCTTTCTTTCTCAACGGCGCATTTGGGTTTTCAGCTCCGGAGCTGAACCACTTATTTGAAAAGAATAGTCAGAATTGGCAAATACAGCCAACCATGAAATGGACCATCTTCAATGGCGGACAACGCAAAGAAGCAGTTACTGCGGCTAAGGCGGTACTCGAAGAAAACATAAACCAATTTAATCTATCGATGCTTAGCGCCGTGCAAGAAGTCGAAAGCTCTATGGATGCCTACAAAAACTCGATAAGAGAGATTAACGAACTCAGAACCGTTGTTAATCAGGGCGAAATAACGCTTAAACTCTCAATCGATTTGTACAAAGAAGGGTTGACCGAATTCCAAAACGTCTTGTCTGCTCAGCAATCTTTGCTACAATATCAAAGCTCACTTACACAGTCACAAGGTAATACTCTGGTATATCTGGTGCAACTATACCAAGCTCTTGGTGGTGGATGGGATACCGAAAATAATAACAACAGATAAATATTATAATTATGCTTACAAACCACAAATGTGTGATGTTGTGTCTTACAGCATCTATTATGGCTGTAACAGGGTGTAGCAACTCAAAAAAAGATCATGCGCAAGAGATGCCTCCGCTCGAAATAACTGTAGCTAAACCGGTTGTACAAAATATTACATTAACAAAAGACTATCCGGGTTATCTTACAGCATTTAAGACGGTAAACCTCGTAGCTCGTGTCAATGGAACGTTGCAACGCATCAACTATACACCCGGCACTGAAGTAAAACAAGGGCAGTTGCTTTTTGTAATTGAGCCTTCCACTTATCAGCATCAAGTAGAAGAAGCCAAAGCACAACTGGCAAATGCTCAAGCACAGTATACATATGCAAAAGCTTCGTATGATCGCACCAAAGAGGCTTCGATATCCAATGCGGTAAGTGAAATCTCGGTAATCCAAACCGAGGCTAATATGAATCAGGCAAAAGCGTCTGTAGAAAATGCGAAGGCTGCTCTAGCAAATGCAGAATTAAATCTAAGCTACTGTTATGTGACTGCACCATGCGATGGTCGTATTTCTAAGAATCAATTCGATCTTGGAAACTACATCAACGGAGCATCTAGTCCCGTACTTGCTACCGTATACAACGACAAGCAACTGTATGCTTATTTTGATGTTTCAGACAATCAATACTTAAGTGCATACCTCAACAGCAAAAACAACACATACGGAAAAGAATCTATTGATTCTGTCACTGTGCTTCCAAGCGGAGACAATGCATTTGCCAAGAAAGCAAAAGTAGACTATTTAGGTCCGAACGTTACGTTAAGTACCGGTACTGTAGAAATGCGTGCTATTCTTGATAATAACGTAGGTGAATTGCGTGACGGACTCTACGTACGTGTGATTCTTCCGTATGCCGAAAAGGATGAAGCCGTATTGATTCCCGAAGCGAGTATCGGAAACGATCAATTGGGTAGATATGTATACCTCGTTAACGATTCAAACGTTGTAAAATATACTCCGGTACAAGTAGGACAATTAATGAACGATAACCTACGCGAGATAACATCGGGTGTAAAGGCCGGCGACAGATACGTCGTTACAGGTCTATTAAAGGTTAGAAACGATATGCCGATAAAGCCGATTGAAGCTAAATAATCGAGTATTAAATCCACTAAAACAAAACCATTGTGTCAAAGTTTTTTATCAACAGGCCAATCTTTGCAACCGTAATTTCATTGTTGGCCATGCTAGCGGGTTTAGTCTCTTTGATTAATCTACCCGTAGCACAATATCCGGATATCACGCCACCTACCATCATGGTGTCGGCCAATTACCCGGGAGCATCTCCCGAATTGATTGCCGCCTCTATTGGCTCTCCGATCGAAGAGCAGGTAAATGGTGTTGAAGGAATGATGTACATGAGCTCCTATTCAGGAAGCGGACAATACAATCTTACCATTACATTCGATATCGGCGTAGATATTGATATGGCAAACGTAATGGTACAAAACAAGATTAATCCGATCTTGAACACATTGCCGTCGAGCGTAGTGCAAGAGGGTGTAACCATCAAAAAGCAAGAGTCGAATATGTTGATGATTATCAACTTGCTTTCTAAAGACTCTATCTACGATGGTCTATATCTTTCCAATTATGCCAGCTTGAATATTGTAGACGAGTTGTCTCGTATCAATGGTGTAGGTAATGTAATGTCGTTGGGTGCCGGCGACTATAGTATGCGTATATGGCTTGACCCAATCATATTAGCAAGCCGCGGTGTTTCTATCCAAGATGTAATGCAAGCATTGCAATCACAAAACATCGGATCTACAGCTGGTAGCGTTGGTACACCTCCCGGAAGTGATCACATCGCATATTCGTATGCCATACAAACTCCCGGGCAATTAACATCGGTAGATGAGTTTGAAAACATTATCATCCGTTCCACTTCGTCAGGACAGTATTTGCGCTTAAAAGATATCGCAGAAGTTGATCTGGGTAGTTTCACCTATTCTACCGTATCAAAAGACAACGGCAAGCAAACATCCTTTATCGGTATTGCTCAGTCGCCCGGAGCCAATGCCCTCGAATTATCAAAAGAGGTGAAGGCTAAAATGGAAAGCCTCAGCAAGTACTTCCCTTCAGGGGTTTACTACCAGGTATCTCTAGATACGACCGACTTTATTCGGGATTCTATCACAGAGGTTATCAAGACTTTCTTCGAAACCATGATTATCGTAATCTTGGTTATTCTTCTGTTCTTGCAAAACTGGAGGGCTGTGATCATACCGTCTATCACAATACCGGTGTCACTGATATCCACTTTTGCCATCATGAACCTACTCGGATTCTCGATCAATATGCTTACGTTGTTCGGTCTTATCCTGGCTATCGCGATTGTAGTAGACGACGCCATTATGGTGGTTGAAAATACCTATCGTCTTATGGAGTCGGAAGACTTACCGATTAAAGATGCCGTAATTAAAGCGATGGGAGAAATTACCGGACCTATCGTTGCAATCGTCTTAGTGATGCTTGCCGTATTTATTCCTACGGCATTTATCGGAGGAATTACCGGACAATTGTTCCGTCAGTTTGCACTTACCATTGCTGCGTCTACATTTATCAGCGGACTTTGTTCGCTTACATTGACACCGGCATTGTGTGCACTCTTCCTTAAACCCGAGAAAAGAACCAAATTCTTTATCTACGAATGGTTTGATAAGTTTTATGCTAAAGTTGCAACATGGTATGGCAATGCAACCATGCTGTTCTTGAAGAAAGCAGGACTTGGTGTTTTGTTATTTGCAATCTTTGCGGCTGGTACATTTTATTTGTTTTCAAAAACACCTACCAGCTTTATACCGGAAGAAGACCAAGGATATTTCCTTGTTAGCTTACAACTACCCGATGCTTCGGGATTGGGACGTACGGAGGTTGCAACAAATCAAGCTCTTGAAATTTTAATGTCGTTCGACGAAGTTCAGTCTGTAATTACAGTAGACGGTTACGACATGCTTTCGGGTAGTTTGGGAACCAATAGTTCTACGATCTGGGTTTCTTTGAAAAACTGGAAATACAGAACAAAGAAAAACCAAAAAGTAGATGCACTTGTAAACCGTTTCAACGGAATTGCATACGAAACAATTCAAGCAGGACAAGTATTTGCGTTCAACCCTCCGGCTATTCCGGGCCTTGGTGCGGTAGGTGGATTGAATCTTGTGCTTGAGGATATCAATAACTTAGGAACAGGTCCGATGATGCAAGCAATTGCAGCATTGCAAGACAACCTGAAAGATGCACCTGCCATTCAGAATATTACTTCCGAATTCAGTGCTTCTGTTCCGAAATACCAATTGAATATCGACAAGGATAAGCTTCGTTTGCTTGGTCTTTCTTACGAACAAGTCAATCAAGTTCTTACCGTATATTCAGGTACAGCTTATGTAAACAACTTCCCAAAATTCGGACGTATCTTTAAAGTTGTTTTGGGTGGAGCTTCCACTTCTCGCCAAACCGTAGAAGATATCTTGAAGTTACAAGTTGAGAATAGTCAAGGACAAATGGTTCCGTTCTCGGCATTTACAACACTTGAATATTACACTGGTGCACAACAAATCAATCGCTACGACCTTTATAATGCAGCATCTTTGATTTGTAACACCAAACCATCGTATAGCTCCGGTCAAGGTATTCAACAAATGGAAGAGTTGGTTACAAAAACGCTTGGCAAGAACTACGGATACCAATGGACAGGGATGGCTTATCAGGAATCTAGTTCATCAGGTGGTGTAATAACCATTTATATCTTAGCCTTTCTGGTTGCAATCTTGGTATTGGCTGCACAATACGAAAGCTGGACCAATCCGTTTGCAGTAGTAATGGGTATACCATTTGCACTACTAGGAGTTATTGTGGGATGTATCGTTATGCATCAATCCTTGAGCGTTTACTCACAAATCGGGATGGTACTTTTGATGGCTCTATCGGCCAAGAATGGTATCTTGATTGTAGCCTTTGCTCGAGACAAACACAATGAAGGTCTTACGATTCGTGATTCGGCTGTTGAAGCAGGCAAACTTCGTCTTCGCCCAATCTTGATGACTTCTTTTGCATTCGTATTCGGTGTAATGCCGTTGTTGTTTGCATCAGGTGCCGGTGCCGATAGCCGTATTTCGTTAGGTACAGCCGTAGTATTTGGTATGGCATTCAACACCGTATTCGGTACGGTAGTCATCCCAATGTTCTACGATTTACTGCAACGATTAGACGAAAAGCTAAGAGGAAAGAAGCCCGTAACAGAAGCTCCTTCGCAAATAAAAGATAACGTATAATCTTATATGCATCTAGCAAAAAAGCCATGCTCAATCTTCCAAGAAGATAAGCATGGCTTTTTTTTATATTGAGTATTCTTTATTTAGAAGCTTTCAAGTTCATCAAATACTGTCCGTACTGATTCTTTCGCATGGGATAAGCAACTTGCTCTAGTCTTGCATCATCGATCCACCCGTTTCGATAAGCAATCTCTTCAAGACAGGCAACCTTCAATCCTTGACGCTTTTCAATCACCTCTACAAACGTAGAAGCTTCCGATAGCGAATCATGTGTTCCGGTATCTAACCAAGCAAAACCACGACCTAGAGTCTGCATACAAAGCTCTTTGCTTTCAAGGTAGCATTGATTTACAGTTGTAATCTCCAATTCTCCGCGAGCCGAAGGCTTGATATTCTTCGCAATCTCCACTACGCTATTCGGATAGAAATAAAGTCCCACCACTGCATAATTCGATTTTGGTTGCAAAGGTTTCTCTTCGATAGATACCACATTGCCCTCCAAATCAAATTCGGCCACGCCATAACGCTCAGGATCATTCACCCAATAACCAAATATTGTTGCTTTGTTTAGCTCATCGACATTGCGAACAGCGTTTTGCAACATCGCAGAGAAACCTTGACCATAAAAGATATTATCTCCCAGTACCAAGCAAACAGAGTCGTTGCCTATAAATTCCTCTCCGATAATGAATGCTTGCGCCAAACCATCGGGCGACGGTTGTTCTGCATATTCAAACGTAACACCATAATCAGAACCATCACCCAACAATCGCTTGAATCCCGGCAGATCGTTTGGTGTAGAAATGATCAAGATCTCACGAATTCCTGCAAGCATCAACACCGAGATCGGATAGTAAATCATCGGCTTGTCGTAAATGGGAAGAAGCTGCTTTGACACTCCTTTTGTGATCGGATACAGTCGAGTACCCGACCCACCGGCTAGAACAATTCCTTTCATCTCTATTTATTGTTGTTTGATTGTTTGATCATATACGCATTCACCCATGATATAAGTAGCACGAATATTGCGGTCGTCTCCCGTCATCTGCACACCAAACAAAATAGATTCGATGTCGTGCAATGACGCACGCTGCATGTACTCGCTACGCATACGCTGCAAACTTGTTACCACTGGGTCAATCACCACAAGGTCGGCCTCTTTACCTTCGGCAAAGCTACCAATCAAGTGATCTAGTTTCAATGCCTTAGCCGCTCCTAATGTAATGTGATAGAACGATTCGAAAGGAGACATTGAGTAATGTTGCAATTGCTGCACTTTATACGCCTCGTTTAGCGTTTGAAGCTGAGAGAAAGATGTTCCGGCACCTATATCCGTCGCAATCGACACTTGTACGCCCATTTTATTGGCACGCTTCATCTCAAACAAGCCACTCCCCAAGAATAGATTAGACGTAGGGCAATGCGCGATTGAAGCACCTGCTTTTGCAATACGTTCCATCTCCGAATCAGACAAGTGAATACCATGAGCAAAGATCGTACGATCCGTTAGCATTCCCATCTCTTCGTATACTTGCAAGTAGTCTTTACACTCCGGAAACAAAGCATCTACAACCGTCATCTCACCCTTATTTTCAGAAAGATGCGTATGGATATAAGTTGTAGGATATTCACGATGTAACTCACCCAAACGCAACATCAATTGCTCATCGCACGAAATTGCAAAACGAGGAGTTATCGCATACAAAGCACGACCTTTTTCATGCCATTGCTCAATCAGCTCTTTCGATTCATTGTACGAGCTGTCTGTTTCTTCAAGCAAAGCACCATGAGCATTACGATTCATCGCCACCTTTCCGGCAATGATACGCATGTTGTGCTCCGACGCAGCTTCAAACAATGCATTCGCAGCAGCCTTATGAACAGTCGTAAAGGCAACACATGTAGTAGTACCATTGCTATATAGTTCATTCAAAAAAGCTTTTGCCATACGTTTGGCATGATGCTCAAAAGCATAAGTCGTCTCTACCGGAAAAGCATACATATTGAGCCATTCCATCAACTGATGTCCATAGGAAGCAACGATCTCAGTTTGCGGAAAGTGAATATGCGAATCAATAAAGCCGGGCATAATCAAGCAGCCCGAATAGTCTGTCACCTCAGCATCTGCATACTTTTCCAAAAGTGTTTTAAAGAAATCAACTTCCTTTACTTTGCCATCCTCCACTACAATACCGCCATCTTCAAAGTAGCGTGCAACGGGATTTTGCGGATCTACACAATATTCATCAATGTAGTCAAATATATTTCCTCTGATAATTTTCATAATACTCTTGTTGAGATCTTTTCTACAAATTGTAATACGTTGTAAGTGCTTTGATCACGTACAAATGGTCTTTTGTGCCACCGGTTTCACGAATCGAGTGCATAGCCCACATCGGATTACCTATATCTACACCGCGCATCTCCATTTGAGTCAGCAGCAAGTTTCCTAATGTAGAGCCGCCTACCATATCCGAATGGTTTACAAACTTCTGACAAGGAACGTCGGCTAATTTACAGATCGATTCAAACACTGCTGCAGAATCGGCATCGGTAATGTATTTCTGATTTGCATGCATCTTGATTACCGGTCCTCCGTTCATAATCGGATGGTTTGTAGGGTCGTGCTTTTCAGGATAATTCGGATGCAGTGCATGCGCCATATCGGCCGAAATCATGAATGAATGATCCAACGCCCTGTAGAAGTCTTCGGTAGAGCCATTCATACACCAAACAATACGTTCCAGTACAGTGCGCAACACCGGCGAAGCTGCCCCTTGCTTGGTTCCGCTTCCCACCTCTTCGTTGTCGAAGATAGCAAGTACTTTCGTCTTGGCACAATCGTGAGAATCGATCAAAGCTGTCATCCCTGCATGTACCATTGCAAGGTCATCGAGACGACCGGTCGAGATAAACTCTTCGTTTGCACCTACAAGGCAACCTTTTGTATATTCAAAAAGCGTAAGGTCAAAATCAAGAATATCTTCTTGCTCTACCGACAACTCTTCGGCAATCAGGCGAAGCAAGTAATTATCTTTTTCAAATGTATCATTTACCATTCCGATCACCGGCAGCATGTCTTTTTGCTTACTCAGCGGATTGCCCTGATCGTTGATCGTTCTGTTGAAGTGAATGGCCAAATGCGGAATCGTAAGCAACGGACGATCAAAACGAATCAATCGGGTCTCGGGATTCAACACGTCGTCTGATTTAAGCATCACACGCCCTGCTATCGACAGCGGACGGTCAAACCATGTGTACATAATCGGCCCGCCATATACCTCTGTATTAAGTTTGAGGTATCTTCCCTCTACTAGCATTTCGGCATTAGGCTTAATCTTGAACGATGGCGAGTCGCAATGCGCGCAAACCAGCTTGAATCCCTCTTCGCCTACTTTGCCATTTCCCGGCACAAATGCGAATAAAGAGGAGTTATTCTTTGTGACAAAATACTTTCCTCCGGCTTCAATTGTCCATTTATCACCAAAAGAAAGTTCTGTATATCCACTATTTTTCAGTTGTGTACGCAGTGTCTCTACCGCATGAAAATTGGTAGGACTCGATGCGATAAAATCGATCAGCTTATTGGCATATTGCTTTTCCATGATCTGTATATTTTAAGTAAAACTACGAATGCATTTTTATTTGCGTAAATATATACAATAATCTCTGTTGCGTATATATAGGATATCACTATATTTGCGCCCAACTTAACCGTTATAAATTTAAGTATGAATAAATATTTTTATCTTCCGCTATTAGCGGGGGTGATCGCAACCACAGGCTGCGCTTCTCACCAAAAGGAGCAACTAAAAAATACAGGGATCGATCTTGCCAACCTCGATACAACTGTAATTCCACAAAACGACTTCTATGACTACGCTACAGGTGGTTGGCAAAAACGCAACCCGCTTAAACCCGAATACGCTCGTTTCGGCACATTCGACGAATTGCGCGAAAACAATAAGGAGCAATTACGTACCTTGATCGAAGGTCTTGGTGCCACACAACATCCGCAAGGCAGTATCGCTCAAAAAATTGCCGATCTATACAATGCAGGTCTGGATAGTACCCGCCTCAACTCAGAAGGATACACTCCTGTAAAATCGCAAATGGAAGCAATCAACGGCATCCAATCGAAAGCAGATTTAGCAAAAGCGGTTGCCTCGCTTCAACGCAAAGGTGTTCCGTCATTCTTTTATTTGTTTATCGAATCAGACCCGGGCAACAGTGCTATGAACATTGCACACACCTATCAAGGTGGTACCAACATGGGTGATAGAGACTATTATCTGCAAGACGACGAACAAACAAAGCAAATCCGTGCCGCCTATCTAAAATACATCGAACAGCTATTTACCTTATCAGGATACAGTGAAGCTGACGCTCAAAAAGCAGCACAAACCGTACTGGCTATTGAAACTGAACTAGCGAAAGCTTCTTATTCACGCGAAGAACTTCGTGATCCGATCAAAAACTATAACAAGACTGCGATCAAAGATTTCGTTGCCAACAACAAGGAGTTTGCGTGGGATCTATTCTTCGATGAAGCAGGGATTGGAAATGCCGAATTCATCAATATCTCACAAGTTCCATTCATGGGCTCTGTGGGTAAACTAGTCGAAAAGTACCCACTTGACGATTTGAAGACTTACCTTACATTTAACTTGCTCAACGCTTCTGCGCCATATATGAGCGACGATTTCGTTGCCGCATCGTTCAATTTCTATGACAAAACGTTATCGGGCAAACAAGAACAACAACCTCGCTGGAAACGCTCATTGGAAACTACCAATGGAAGCCTCGGCGAAGCTGTAGGTCAAATGTATGTTGAGGAATATTTTCCACCACAAGCAAAAGAAAAGATGCTTACGTTGGTTAATAACCTAAGCGACGCACTTGGCCAACGTATCCAAAATCTTGAATGGATGAGCGATACCACCAAAGCTAAAGCAATTGAGAAACTAGGTACCATTACTGTTAAGATCGGTTATCCTGATAAATGGAGAGACTATTCGGCCCTAGCTATTTCTGCGACTGACTCTTACTGGGACAACGTAGAGAAAGCTTCTGAATTTGAATGGGATTACATGATTTCTCAAAATGAGAAACCTGTAGATAAAGAGAAATGGCACATGAGTCCGCAAACGGTGAATGCATATTACAGTCCGGCAACAAACGAAATCTGTTTCCCGGCTGCAATTCTTCAGCCTCCTTTCTTCTATCTGGATGCAGATGATGCCGTAAACTACGGAGCTATTGGTGTAGTTATTGGCCACGAGATGACACACGGCTTCGACGATCAAGGACGTCAGTTCGACAAAGATGGTAATCTAAAAGACTGGTGGACTGCCGACGACGCCAAACGATTTGAAGAAAAGACACAAGGACTTGTTGCTCAATACGACAGCATCAAAGTACTTGGTGATACACATGCCAACGGCGCATTTACACTTGGAGAAAACATTGCCGATCAAGGAGGTTTGCAAGTTGCCTATACAGCATTACAAAACGTAAAAGCAGCACAACCACAAGATTCGATCGACGGATTCACTCCGGAGCAACGCTTCTTCTTGTCGTACGCTACCCTTTGGGCAGGCAACATTCGTGATGCCGAAATCCTTCGTCTCACAAAGATCGACCCACACTCATTGGGCAGATGGCGTGTAAATGGCGCATTGCCAAACATCACCTCATTCTACGAAGCATTTGATGTACAACCGGGCAACGCCATGTACCTCGCACCCGAAAATCGTGTCGAGATCTGGTAATATCCGAAAGACTCTATCAATAAAAATGCCTCTGTATTGTCGCTATCCAAGCAACTTTACAGAGGCATTTTCAGTGAGAGCTCATTACCTTAACCAAGATGCTAATACCAATCCTACTACAATCGCAATCGTAAAACTGGCAAATGTACCGATCAGGACATATTCTGTTATTTTAATATCCTTCGCCTTGTTGAGTTCTCCGAATCTGAATATCGATTTGGCAGCAAGCAAGAAGCCTATCGCCTCAAACCTTCCTATCGAAATAAATACCACAATTAGAAATCGTTCGAGATAACCAATCCATTTCCCGGCATTCTGAAGTGTTTCACTACCGGTATCTTCGCTTCTCCACCTACGCGTAAATAACGACAACACAATAGACGAAGGCTGTAAAATCAGAAAAATAGCGATTATATAAAACCAAAGTCGTGGCTGAATAAGCAAATACTCCAGCCCATTTATAAAATGAGTTACATCATGCGTTATAAAAAGCCACAAACAGATCAACACAATCAAATGCGCGAATTGATCAAGTAAAAACGAGCGCAAAGACGGTCCAAACCTACATTTTACGTAGTCAATGGCAACATGTGTAATAAAAATAACCGGCAGTATGTACCAACAGCTCCAAATTGCTACGAACAGATAAGCCAAAACGGCATGTACAGCTCCGTGCAAACATAGAATCCGTTTGTTATGCTCAGCTTTCGCTTTGGCCATGTTGTTGGTTTGCAATATAAAGTCGCCCAATAAGTGGGCAACTAGCATTCGCAAGAGAATCAAAATACTACTTAAGCTCATAATAGGTATTTTTTTTAAGGTAATTAGATAGGCATTGTTGATATCTATCGAGATAAAGACTAATGAGTGAAGCCTTTGCGCTAGCAAGTGCTTTACTCACAGCCTGTGGTGTTTTGTGTAGTTTTTGTGCAATCTCACGCTGTGTAATTTGCTCATCCAGTAGCCACTCATACATGACATCAGCTTGAGCGATGGTCCATTGCGAAACGATATCATCGACAAAAGCCGTACTTACTTTGAATTCGTCGTTGATTTCATTCCAGGTGGTTTTTAGAACCAGGCGTTTGGTTTTACCCAATGCGTCGAGCTCTCGGCCCGAATACCAAAAAGCTTCTCCGTCTGATTCTGCTACTCGATTAAGAGATTCATATTCGACCTTCCCTAGCCCTACGGCAATACGTGCGTCCCAACGTAAATAATCCGGAGAGTTTTTGAGCAATGCTGCACGTACGAGCAAAGCTCCTCTTAAGGCCCATTGGGGAGAGTTTAGCTCTATCTGAAAACTATCACCTCGATATATGTCATATCGTAGTAGTGATTCGTTTTCGAGCGCTTTGATGGTTTCTTTAATTACATTCAACAATCGATCTCTGTCTGTTACGTTTGTATGTGTAGATTGAACGATGTCTCCTGTTATAACTGCTTTTATCATAGCACTTTTATTTTCTACAAATATACAATTCTGCTTTCAAATAATCAACCTTTTATGGTTGTTTTCAATTAAATCAACTATTTATGGTTGTTTTTACTCAAATCAACTGTTTATGGTTGTTTTTATTAGAACATTTGTTTCTATGTTTCTGTTTACAACATTCCTCATTTTTGCTGTATATCTACTAAATAGCTGTGTTTACATGGAAAAATAGGTGTTATTGTCCAACCAAATAAAGTGAATGTATGTTTCATATAAAATAAACAAATTACAACAGATAATAGAATGGCACCTGTCAAACCTTATTTTAAACCGAGTACTCCGGCTATTATGAAGCTTCTTCATATTTTGGTTCTTTTAGGGAGTATTGTTTTGGTAGCAACCTTTTCATTGGAGATTCTACAACTAATCCCCGAGCTTACGAGTGCTACTTATCAAAAAATACAGTTATGGATTTGTTTGGTTTTCATGATTGATTTCTTTGTTGGTTGGTATCTTGAGAAAAACAAAGGTGATTATTTAAAGCACAACCTGGTATTTCTATTGGTATCGATTCCCTACTTTAGTATTTTACAGCATGCGATTATCCACATGACTCCTGAGATGTATTATTTTCTGAAGTTTATTCCGGTCATTCGGGGTGGCTATGCGTTAATTATTATCGTAAAATGGTTTACATACAACAAGGTGACGAGTTTGCTTATTACCTATCTTACCATTCTGATGGCAATGGTTTATTTCAGCAGCTTGATCTTTTTCATCATCGAGTCTCCGGTCAATAACATGGTCAACAAATTTACCGATGCGTTATGGTGGGCATTTATGGATGTAACAACAGTAGGCTCCAACATTTATGCCATGACCGGCATCGGAAAAGTACTCTCTGTTCTTTTGGCTGCACTCGGCATGATGATGTTCCCAATCTTTACGGTTTACATTACGGAAAAGGTTGAATCTCGCAAAAAGACAACCAAGCCCGACGAAGAAGAAGATACTACCACCAACAATTCCTAAGCTCTACAAAGCATTTTGATGAATCCATGTCTGGTTTCTATTTTGCATATAAAAAAAGGTCGCTCGAATTACTTCAAGCGACCTTTTTTTTACCTTATCTACAATGGTGATTAATCGTTCTTACCCGGCTTCAAGTCAAACGAGAAAGCCATCAAACTGAATCCCCAGTACATATATAAGAACGCAGCCATAAATACAATGGTAAACACTGCCGATGCAGGAGCCATCAAGAACATCCAACTCAACACCAACAACAAGATACCATTAATCAGATACAACCACCAATACTTGTATTTACCCACCATCATCAGCGACGATACAAAGTTTGAGATCCCTTTAAATAGAAAGATAAATCCGAAAATATAAGGCAAAACAGCCTCAGTATATCCAAGATCAAACAATAAAAACAAACCAATCATGATATCGATGATACCACCGGCAATCCACCAGCCCCATCCCGACATTGCTCGCTTTACCGATGCTGCAATTGCGATTTGTGAGATACCCACTGCAAGCAACGACCAACCAAACAATATCGCAACAGTTTCATAGCCCAAAGCAGGCTGCCACATCACCCAAAAGCCCGACAACACAAGCATTGCACCAAGAATAAGGTACAACCACCAATACGAGCTTTTTCCCCAGAAATTAAGTACAGAATTATTCATACGTGTAAAATTTAAACGTTATTTGATAATTAAATTGTTTACCATAGAACAAACCAAGGCCCAATAAGATTGTATACTTTTTTCAAATTATGTTAAAGTCTACATTACTGCAAGAAATAACAACATTTAGGAGTATCGCTTTAATTATATTTTGTTTCATGATTCCATGCAAAAGCACTAATTTTGCATTCCGAATGGATAAAAGCTATAAGCAGACAATGCAAAGACATTCGGAAATCCCTCTCCTCGATGTTCCGCACTGCATCTCAGCAAATTACCCTTCACAACATCGACAATACTTGAAATAAATAAACAAAATGATCGAAAAAATTGCTTCTATTGATCAGTGCGATTTGTATGAATTACCAAACGCATGGGGTGAAAAGGTATATACCTACATCACTACAACTCCACAAACACGTGAAATCTGTAATGATCCGCGCTGTTTGGGAATCGACTACACCGACAAATTGCAGCAAGCTTGTGGCAACACACTCAAAGCACTGAGCAATGAAGACAAAATCACATTGCAAGAAAAAGAAACAATTGTATTCAATATCCTACGTGGCGGACTCAACTTCGGACTACGCGACGCCCTAGCTCAAGCCTTCGGGTGGAATGCACACAGCTCATCATTCATCAGTGCACAACGCCGTCGTCGTGCCGACAATCCCGACGAATGGGAAATCACCGAAGGAGATTATCACAAGCTATACCTTAAGCCAACTTCAAGCATCGTATTCGGCGATGTAGTAGCTACCGGTACCAGCCTTGAACATGCCCTCGACATCTTGATTCACGAAGCCGAGCAAACAGGTTGCACCATCAAGAATATGATATTCTTCACCATCGGTGGTATCAAAACAGAAGCAATCCTGGCACGCACAGCCAAACGCCTTACATCCCTGTTTCCCGATTTCGAAGGAATACATGTTGTATACATCGAAGGACGTTTTATCGTACCGGATCACAACACACCGCTTACCATCAAACTTACAGGAACAGATCTTGTACGCCGTGATGCGGTAATGGCACCGGAGTTTATCGCTTCACAATACGAAAACCCATGCTATCCGATCGAACGCTGTACCATCTACGATGCAGGTTCTCGCGCATTCCTAATCAGCGAATACGCAGAAGACGTACTCGAATACTGGCAGCAAAATCTAGAGTTGGCAGAACAAGGCATGACTTTCACACAATTGGTAAATGAACGCTTCCCTGAGATCGACGCAACTCGTTATGCCGATACAGACCTGAAAGCTCTATCGATTGCACAAATCGAATTCTTCTCACAATACATTTAATTTACGGACAATCAACCCGGCATCAACCCGGAACATATACAAATGAGTAATACAAAGACTAAAGTCAGCAAAGAATACGAATTTACACACGTAGCATCACACAGCCGTCGAGGATTCTGGACCATGCTGGTTGTTATGCTCGGTTTTTCATTTTTCTCGGCCAGTATGTGGGCCGGAGGCACATTAGGAACGGCCCTCACCTCTCCGATGTTTATCCTATCGGTACTTGTAGGAAATCTACTATTGGGAGCCTACACCGGGTCATTGGCCTATATAGCAGCTAAAACCGGACTATCAACCCACCTGTTGGCACACTATTCGTTCGGACAAAAAGG
>DLYT01000054.1 GCA_003447595.1 Porphyromonadaceae bacterium | reverse complement strand
AACAACAATTTTTTCGGGATCATTGCCTGCGGTAAACCCAACAACTATTGGCATGGCGGCAAAAGCGCGCTCACCACGCGAGGCCTCTGCTTTAGACGCTACCGCACTCCCACCGACAGTTTCATGGATTATGGCCGCTTGCTGAGAGCGCAATATCCACGCGAAGCAACCCTGTCGTTTCATCCCGAAAGCTTTGCGCAAGCGATCTCATACAGTGCATACATTACCGAATCCAACGGTGACGATCGTCCGCGCTACCGCAAAATGCTAATCAGCATCGAGCAAGACATCCGCGAGATCATAGCCCAAGAAAACCTCTCAGTTTCTGATTTCAGAAAAGATCCGAATCTCGAAGACGACGCGGCATAAAACCGTCGACTCCTATTTATTCATCTTATAACACAACGTATCAAATGAAAAAACTAAAATCGCTCCTTGAATTAATCTGGACCCTCTTGGGACTGATACTAGGCCGCTGCCCCAAATCGCGCCCACCCGACTGCCCCCTGAGGTAATCCTTTGAGAAGAACAAAAAACCCCTGTAATTCGCATTATTAAACTAATCGCGAATTACAGGGGTTTTTTATGTATACATATTGATCTTATTCCCAACCCGGGTTTTGAATCAGGTTCGGATTCTTACTAATCACATTTATCGGAAGAGGTCTCAAGTAGTGCTTACTTTCGTCGAATGTGCGATTGGCCCACTCCATGCCGGCAAAAACATCAATAGAGTTCGGAAATACATCCAACATAAAATCGCCATCGAAGCCCTAACCACCAATTGATTCAAGTGATTAAATTTCGCAAGTTGTTTTTTCATTAATATATCATTTGCAGGCTTTTAGCATTATTAATTCATCCCAAAAGCCTACACAAAACCTCTAAACATATTTTAATAAAATTACACTATACAAGCTAAGTATTAAAGTACATTGATATAAATAAAAAGAGCACCTGTACCAAAGGTCATAAATCGACAGTTAGAGCTACGTGTACTTAAGTATAAATAAATTTATATTTAAATATTTATATGTGTTTTATATATATTGTTTATATTTACACCAACTAATCTTATACACATGAAAACTAAACCTTTTGTTATTTATGGACTAACCATGGCATTATTAGCATGTAATCCATCGAAAAAAGAACAACTAAACAATAGTTTTTCTCAAATTATCTTACCATCAGACCAACAAATACAGTGGGCTAATGCAGAGATTGGTGTGCTAATACACTTTGATATGCCTACTTTTGTACCAGATTATAATTGGCGTAATTTTGGGTCTCATCCTTCTGCCTCAACATTTAATCCTACAAAACTCGACACGGATCAATGGCTCGAATCTGCGCAAAAAATTGGTGCTAAATATGCTGTACTAGTCGCTAAACATTGTAGCGGTTTTAGCTTATGGCCTACCCAGGCTCATGAGTATAGCATAAAAAATAGTCCTTGGAAGAAAGGGAAAGGTGATATTGTAGCCGACTTTATCACCTCGTGTAAAAAATATGGAATCAAACCAGGCATATATGCCAGTACAACAGCCAATGGCTATCTTCAAGTCGATAATCCGGGCTATGTAATATCAAAAGACCCTAAAGAACAACAAGCATACAATGCAATCGTTACCCAGCAACTCACTGAGCTTTGGAGTAATTACGGTGAATTATTCGAAATATGGTTTGATGGAGGAGTCTTATCTAAATCACAAGGCGGTGCAGACATTTTGAATCTTGTGCAAAAACTACAACCAAAAGCAATTGCATTTCAAGGCCCTTATGGCCATCCTAATCTTGTTCGTTGGGTAGGTAATGAGGAAGGCGTAGCTCCCTACCCTTGCTGGGCAACAACCGATTCAAGCACAAATGCAGACGGAACCATTGTTATTGAAGGACTACACGGAAACAACGATGGAAAATTCTGGTGTCCCGGTGAAGCAGACTTCCCTCTACGACGCAACAACTCGTTTCAAGGAGGTTGGTTTTGGAAAGAAGGAGAAGACGAGATGCTTTTCTCTGTCGACGAATTGATGGATAAATATGGTAAAAGCGTAGGTCGAAATACCAATCTTTTACTTGGTATTGTCATTGACAGAGATGGTCTCGTTCCTCAGGCTGATGTAAAAAGACTTGAAGAGTTTGGTTATGCCCTTAATCAGAAATATGGTAAACCAACTACCGAACTTACAAATCAACAAGGTTCTCACTTTGTGATCAAACCGGCTCAACATCAGAAAATAAGTACAATTTTATTATCTGAGGACATCGAACATGGAGAACGTATACAATCATTTACTGTATACGGAACCAAAGACAATAAAAAAGAAATTTTGTGCAAAGGTGAAAGCATTGGCAATAAACACATTCAACACTTTACACCTAATAACTACACAGAAATATCAATTGACATATTAGAGTCGAAGGATACACCTTTGCTAAATAGAATTGCTCTATTTGAATAGCCATTGTTCGTGTAGATTAAAAGCGATAATTCTCCGAGTAAATATATACACAGCATATTACTATTACTCGGAGCATAAATATATAACATCTTAAATTTTAAAGTATGAAAAACAAATTATTCACGCCACAACGCTTGGCTATTCCCTTCTTTGTGGGAGCCACGTTGTTGCTCTCGGGCACTCTATCGGCCGAAAACTCGATCTCTGATAATTCTGCCAAAGCAAATCATTTTATTTCTCAGCAAAAACAAACCTATACCGGCATTATCAAAGATCAATATGGTGAACCCGTTATTGGCGCAAATATTTCAATTGTAGGAACCACACATGGCACAACAACCGATGTCGATGGAAAATTTAGTATCTCTGCCAATAAAGGTGCTACTATAAAGATTTCATATTTAGGATATGATGATCAATTATTGAAACTGGCAGCAAGTACAGCTCTAAAGATTACATTACAAGAAAACACACAAGATTTGGAAGAAGTTGTGGTAGTTGGTTATGGCACTCAAAAGAAGGCAAACCTAACGGGAGCTGTATCGTCTGTGAGTTCAAAAACCCTACAAAATAGACCAATTACCAATCTTGGACAAGGCTTACAAGGTACAGTCGGGAATCTTAATATCACCTCTTCTAATGGTGCACCGGGAAGTGGTTCCTCATTCAACATTCGTGGCACCACTTCTATTAATGGCGGGAGTCCTCTCGTTTTAGTAGATGGTGTGCAAATGGACCCCAATTTGATCAGTCCGGAAGACGTTGAAAGTATATCTGTATTAAAAGATGCCGCTTCAGCATCCATCTACGGAGCAAGAGCTGCATACGGAGTTATCCTCATCACTACCAAAAAAGGAAAAACCGGAGAGCCTCGTGTCTCTTTTAGCACAAATTTATCATGGAATAAACCCACAAAAAAGCCTGACTATCTTGACTCATGGCAGTTTGCAACCATGCACAACGAGGTCAATCGTAATTCGGGAGGAGGAGATTACTATGATGAAAATTATATGAATCACATCTATGATTATTATACTGATCCACAAAACAATCTACCTGTATTTGTAGACCCGAATAATCCAGACAGATATCTTTATTGTGGAAATACAGACTGGATTGATGCCGTATATAAAGATGTTGCATTTTTACAGCAATACAATGCGTCAATTAGTGGAGGTATGGAAAAATGTGATTATTATGCATCTGTAGGGATGATGGATCAAGGCGGAATTTTAAAGTACTATGACGATTCATATCGACGAATCAATACGAATTTAAATATCAACTCTCGCATCAATGAATACATCAAATTAGGGTTCAGATCTATGTATAACAATACCAATAGATCGTTTCCTTATGGGAATAATTGGACAGGTGATTCGCATGGATTTGTAGGAGGAGACCTTCGCCCATTGATGCCGGTATTCCACCCTGATGGAAATTTCTCGGGGCAAGGCAACTGGACCAATCAAGCTGCTTTGCAGGCATTATCGGGTGATCGCAAAAACAAAGTAAATGACATGTGGCTGGGGGCAAATGCGGTTATCACACCGATAAAAGGCTTTAACATCAACTTTGATTACACATTTAATTATTACAATTCTGTAAATAAACAACATGGTAAATTAATTAAAGAATACACCGCCAATCCGAATCTTCAATTAATATATCCTTGGACATCACCCAACAAAGTTGCGATGTCTCAGTCAGACAACTACTATCATGTAGTAAACCTCTATGGAGATTATGAGTTTAAGATTCGCGAAAAAAATAACTTTAAGGTTTTATTGGGCTATAACCAAGAATACAAACGTGACCGATGGTTCTCTGCTGAAAGACAAAATTTGATTAACAATGACATGGGTCAAATCAATCAAGCAACCGGCAATCAATATGTTGGAGGTGGTGAAACAGACTGGGCAATTAGCAGTGTTTTTGCTCGCATCAATTATAATTTTGACGATCGTTACCTATTTGAACTCAACGGGCGTTACGATGGATCTTCAAAATTCCCAACCAACGATCGCTTCGGATTCTTCCCTTCAGGATCATTGGCATGGAGAGTATCGGGAGAAGAGTTTTTCGAACCTCTCACCTCATGGTTTACCGACCTCAAGCTTAGAGGCTCGTATGGTCAGCTCGGCAATCAATCGGTAGGCGGAAATTATCCATACATTCCAACACTCGGCACATCTACCAATATCGGATATTTGATTGGAGGAGAACGTCCTGTTGCAGTCAATCCTGCCGGACTAGTTAGCTCGACCCTCACGTGGGAACGCGTGGATCAAACCAACATCGGTATTGATCTGGGATTTTTTGACAACCGTCTTACCGGAAGTTTCGATTGGTTCCAACGTTATACAAAAGATATGGTAACATCCGGAGTTCCTCTACCAGGTGTACTCGGAACATCTGTTCCTCAAGAGAATGCAGCAGATCTACGCACACGTGGTTTCGAGCTTACATTAGGTTGGCAAACAGCCGTAAATAATGACTTCAGATATAATGTAAATTTTATTTTATCTGACTATCATGCAGAAATTACCAAATTTGATAATCCGAATGGCTTATTAAACACCTATTATGTTGGACAAAAACTCGGATCCATCTGGGGTTACACTACAGATGGACTATTCCAATCGGAAGAAGAGATCCAAAGTCACGCTTCACAGAAAAAGCTATACGGAGGGACCTGGTATCCGGGAGATGTAAAATATAAAGACCTGAACAACGACGGTGAAATAAGCAACGGAAAAAACACCTTGAGCGATCCGGGGGATCTAAGCATCATCGGCAACTCTACCCCTCGTTACAACTATGGCATTAAAGGTGGAATAACCTGGAAGTCATTTGATCTAGACATCTTCTTCCAAGGGGTTGCAAAACGTGACTTTATGGCCGGAGGTGGTCACTTCTGGGGCTTCCAAAGCGAATGGGATGTTCCTTTAAAACATAGTTTAGATTATTGGAGAGAAGATAACAAGGATGCTTTTTGGCACCGACCTAGCTATAATAATGGAGGGAACCGTCAAACTCAAACTCGCTATATGCAAAGTGCTGCCTATCTACGATTGAAACAGTTAACACTTGGATATACACTTCCGTCTAGCATCTTAAGCAAAGTTGGTGTTGATAATTTCAGAGTTTATTTAACCGGGCAAAACTTGTTTGAGATTTCTAATATCATGAACATTTACGATCCTGAAACCCTAAGTACAGGAGCTTACCCTCTACAACGTTCTATTTCTGTTGGTGTAAACTTAATGTTCTAATTAAACAATATTTCTATCATGAAAACATTTAAAACTATTATAAATACAGCTTTTATTGCCGGAACAGCTATCTTGTGTTCATGCTCCGACTATCTCGATTTAGTTCCTAAAGATGCATTGTCTGATGCAACTTATTGGAAAACAACCGATGATTTGAAAATTTACGCAAATAGATTTTATCCAGGACTACCACGCCTTGGAGGACGTGGTGCTGACAATACGAGCGATGATTTTATATCGAATAATCCGAACACGCTTTTATTTAATCAAGCAATTGTTCCGACAAGTGGTGGAGGTTGGGATTATAATTCATGGGCAAATATTCGAGCATGTAATTACTTTCTCAATAGATATCACAACGTAACCGGTAACCAAGAAGAAATAGATCGATATGTAGCCGAAGTTCGTTTTTTTAGAGCCCTCGAATATTTCAATAAAGTGAAAAGCTTTGGCGACGTTCCTTGGTATAATAAAGATCTACAAACCTCTGATAAGGATGCTTTATACAAAGCTCGTGATTCAAGAGAGTTAGTTGTTGACTCCATCATTGCAGACTTAGATTATGCCATTGAACATCTAAAGGCTCCGGATGCAACGGTAAAAGGAAGAATCCATAAATATGCAGCAGCTGCTCTTAAATCAAGAATAGCCTTATTTGAAGCCAGTTATCGCAAATACCGCAATTTAGCAGGAAGTGAAAATCTATTTCGCGAATCAGTTTCGGCATCAGAACTCATAATAAATTCGGGAGTCTATTCAATCTGGAATACAGGTAACCCTGATAAAGATTACTTCAATCTATTTATTCAAGAAGATCTCACTAATAATTCGGAGGCAATATTACCTTTCGAATATAAGAAAGATGTTCTAATGCACAATACAACTCGACAACTGGAAGAAAGCTACACAGGAATGAGTAAAGCTTTAGTAGAGTCGTATTTGTGTAAAAATGGAAAACCGATTGCAATCAGTGACGGATTGTACCTTGGTGATGATTCTTTAATGATGGAGCTAAAAAATAGAGATCCACGTTTGCTGCAGTCAATGGACAATAAAACACTTCCATTCAAGATATACTCGAATGGAGACTTACAAATTAGACCTTTGCCAATGATTGATCCACAATGGTGTACAACCGGTTATTGGATGATGAAATACCATTCTCCTGATCAAGCACAATGGAATGCAGATCAATCCACTCTTGATTTATTTGTATTCAGATATGCCGAAACATTATTAAATTACGCAGAGGCCAAGGCTGAACTTGGTGAGTGTACACAAGAAGTACTAGATAACACGATCAACAAATTGCGGAGTCGTGTTGCTATGCCCCACCTAACCGTAAATGTTGGATTTAATGATCCTAACTGGCCCGACTATGGGTATAGCATTTCTCCACTCTTACACGAAATAAGACGAGAAAGACGTATCGAGTTTGCAGGTGAAGGCTTTAGATGGAACGACATTGTACGTTGGGCAGCCGGAAAGCTAATAGAAGATCCTAAATCAATGCTTGGCATGAAGGTAATACCTGAAATGCAAGATAAATACGGTGACACTTTTAAGGCAACACTCAATCAAGATGGATATATTATTGTTTATCCAAATTTGACATCAAGAAAGTGGAGTGACAAATTATACCTAAGTCCTCTTCCTATTAATGAATTGTCAATTAATCCAAATCTGACACAAAATCCAGGCTGGTGATAAGCTCTTAGCTTCAGCTTTATATTACAAAACAACGGTTGCCTCCTGTATGGAGACAACCGTTGTTTGTTTACAGATTCGCTGCATCGAGACTCTCTTAACTAGAAGATCACCTTGGTAAGACGCATTTCTCCGGCAGTTTTAGAAGGTTTACTCTTTACTTTCGTTTTGAAGATCGTTCTAAAATCATCTAAGGTTTGTTGTGAGCGCGTTATTCTAAAACACCCTTTTTCGGGCAAAAACTCAACACCTTGGGGATAATTTTTTCCATACATCTCAATAGTCCAATCCTTAAAATCCAAGCCCGACATATTTTGCTTACTAAAATCGAGCGCTAACAGTGGAAAAGACAATTCGAATGTGCCAATACTTTGCATATATGGAGTCAGATCAATTTCTAAATCGCCCCACTGATCCGTGTCAAAAGAAGAAGCCTCCCATGTTGCCACAACAACAGGCTTTTCCGTATTAAATTTACTCACGTCATCAATTGAACTATCTACGTAAAAAGCTGCAAAATTACGAATATCCGGAACAGCCTTTGTCTCCAGAAAACGAGCCCGAAGTTGCTTGCATTCTACAGATGGAAAATAGTCTATTTTTTTATTCCCTACAGATGTCCCGGTATAAACAGTGTTCCAAACATTTCCATCCATGCTCGCTTCAAGCACATACGAAAGCACACGTTGCCCACCACTCAAATTCTCTTGAAGAATACTGTGATTCACAATTGTGGGATTCTCAAACTTCAATATCACCACAGCCCCTTTGCCTTGAGTCTGTTTCAATGGTTTTCCAAATCTATTTTGAATCTCCGCACCAAACTTCTGATAAGCCTGTACATGCGAACGGGGTATTAGCCCCGAAGTATCCGGAGTTGAGTTGAGCAACAATACAGAGCCACGACCTACCGATTTGTAATACAAATTCATCAACTGTTCGGGCGTCATGATCAAACTGTCGGTCTCTGGAGCCCAAAACCATTTATGTCCTCCATTCTTCAACAAAGGCACATCACACTCTACCGGCGCATAAGCATCTCCCATTTTATCAGAATGCAGTGCCATGGCCACACCCGACTTGAGATCGGCCTCACTCAAGGTATACCAATTGGGATATGGGCATATCCCATCCTCATTTCCAACCCATCTCAAACTAGCTTTCGGACTCTGAAAAATCACAGCGTCACCCGCATGTTGATCCAGAATATCCTCCATTGGGATTTTACAGTTACCGTCGAACCACACTTCCTTCATCGGACCATACTGGGTAAGTACCTCTGTGAGCTGCGTTCTAAAAACCTCGTTATAAGCTTCCTGCTTTGAAGGATCTTGCGTAACCCCTCCACTACCAATTCCGGCACCCCATTTGTCATCGCCCGGATAGATATAAACGCCCAAATCGAGACCATATTTTTTACAAGATTCGGATAAGTCTTTCAAGACATCTCCTTTTCCTTGCTTCCACGGCACATTACGAATCCCATAATCGGTCGTATTGGTTTGCCACCAACAAAAACCTCCTACATGCTTGGCTACAAACAAAACCATACGAGCCCCCCATGATTTTGCAACCTCACACCACTGATCGGTATCGAGTTGAGACATTTGCATTTCGGTCAACGGCGTAGACCAGTTGTCGTACTCTCTACTTTGCCAGGCAGCCGGACTGAAATGAACAAACATGATATTCTCATATTCTTGCCAGCGCTGCTGAGCAGCAGAAGGCACCGGAATCAATATCTGCGTAGGTTGAGTTTGCGCATTTGCACAAATACCCAATCCCACTGTCAAACAAGATAAAAGTATTGATTTTGCTTTCATGAAATATTAGATAATAAATAATTCATAAAGATATTAAAAATACAACTTGAGACATAATTCTACTTATGCTAAATTCAATTGCTATTGCTTATAAACCTAGCTATTTTGAAGGCAGAATAAAAACCTATCTGTACCAAATATGCAACAAAATGAGCCAAATGTGTTAAAACCAGAACAACTAAAGTCCCTACTTTTGTGATGTCAAAACAATATCTACTCAACAAAAACACAAAATGAAGAAATTTTATCTATTTGCTACAAGCGTAGCTCTTGTATTGTCGTCGTGTTCTAATAACTCAAATAATGCAGATGTAGAAATTCCAGAAGGAAATATCAAACCTCTTTCTCTATTGGTTGATATCGAAACATCTACATCTAAAAGCGGCAGTGCTTCTGATATCAGCGGCGAAGTTACTACCGACAACCTAAGCCAAATCGGTGTACATATCTGTGAGCATAATGGTTTTGGAACAGAATATATTTCAGGTTCTAACAATACTACATGGAATAAATCGGGTAACAGCTGGACTACAACAACACCTATTTATCTAGGCTCTGATAACGCAAATGTATATGCATATCACCCATACAATAATGATGTAAATCTTGATGTGGCGGCTGTTCCTGTTGAAGTTGGTAATACGGACTATTTATTTGGTAAAGCAGAAAAGGATAAGGCTATTTTTGTTGCAAACAACCAAAACACAACTGCTTCAATCAATTTGAAACACGCAATGTCTCAAGTTGTTTGGAACTTCACAAAAGAAG
>DLYT01000146.1:77879-78355 GCA_003447595.1 Porphyromonadaceae bacterium | reverse complement strand
TTTACAATTCTATTAACAAAAGCAAGCAAAATAATTAAGATAACGATTCGTATTATTTAGTTTGTGCAATCGTAACTCATTCATCGAAATAATTTATATGTTTGTATCGCAGCAACCTAAACTCTAATTTATATATCCCATGGATCAATCAATCAATCAATCAATCAATCAATCAATTCATTTGTTTGTTTCACTAAAGCAATGCTTATACTGATATTCGTCTGCATTTCTATAGAACGTGCGAACGCTCAATGGACAGAGAAAGATTCGATCTGGTTGCAAGATGTTTTGAACGGAAAAAGACAATTAAAGCTTAATCCCGAAATTCAAAAACAAATAGAATCGGGTACATTCATCAACTTTGACGACAAGAAGCCTATTCATTTAAAGCCTTCGGTAGAGACAATGATTTCGAAAGATTTCTCCGAAATTATACAGTTGACCGAAATTATTGACGATACTACAACATATACAAC
>DLYT01000146.1:76333-77678 GCA_003447595.1 Porphyromonadaceae bacterium | reverse complement strand
ACTATACAACTCTCCGGTTTATCTCAAATACAACGGTCTACCCAGCTTTTACATTTCCCCTCGAGAACGTCAGCGCTTACGAAACTCATTGCCGGCAGCTGCAACATTTAATGCCGAAAATATGCTACGGTATCTATTTTGGAAAGAGCATCGTGCCAAAATACGAAATAAGAAAAAGGCAAAGGCATGGAAGCATTATAACTTAGACTAACTCCTAAATTAAAAACATTAAGACATAAAAAAACGGAAGACTACTTACCGTAATCTTCCGCTCCTAAATATTGATATTATGATGCTGAATTTATTTTGCTGGAATGTAACCTAGCTCTTGAACGATCTTTTGACCTTTGTCTGACATGATGAAATCCATGAATGGTTTTGCAGCTGTGCTTTCGCTCTTGACTACATAGTAGAACAATGGACGTACCACAGGATAAGTTTTGTTTTTAGCGTTCTCCATAGATGGCGCTACGAATGTTTTACCTGCATCGTAAGAAACTTTCAACGGTTTCACTTGGCTATTCAAGTAAGCTAACCCTACGTAACCGATCGCACCTTTAGTTTGACCTACCGATTGGATGATCGCCCCTGTAGCCGGCATACTTAAGATCGAGCTCATGTAGTTTTTGTTTTTCAAAACAGACTCTTTGAAAAACTCATAAGTTCCCGAGCTAGTCTCTCTTGAGTAAGCAATGATCTTCATATCAGGACCACCAACTTCTTTCCAGTTTGTAATCTTACCTGTAAAGATTCCTTCTAGTTGTTCTCTTGTAAGTTGTTGAACCGGGTTATTTGGATTTACAATTACAGATAGTGCGTCATAAGCAACAATTGTTTCTTGTGGAGCTTTACCCGCTTCTTGTAGTTTTACTTTTTCGTCGAATTTGATCTTTCTTGATGACATCGCGATATCTGTTGTTCCTTCAAGCAAAGCTGAGATACCAACACCGCTACCACCACCTGTTACAGTAATTTTTGCACTTGGATTTTCTTTCATGAATGCTTCAGCTTCTTTTTGTGTAAGCGGAAGACATGTGTCACTACCTTTTACGCGTTGAGCACTTGAAAACTGTGCAAATGCACATGCAATAGCAACTGTAAATAGAAACTTTTTCATAACGATAATCTTATTACGTATTATTATTGTGGAGACCCTTTTTATAAAATTGGCTTGATTATATCAGGGTCTCTTTTTACTTCAATTGGTTGATAATTAAAATTTATATTGAGCACGTAGTGTAAAGGTGTCGTCTTTACGTTGTTTCTCATAACCTTTCACGTTTGCACTTGTCTCATTCATGTAGAAAGCATAGTTTGCCATTACTGAGATGTTTGTATTCACGCG
>DLYT01000146.1:69883-76066 GCA_003447595.1 Porphyromonadaceae bacterium | reverse complement strand
CCTACTTCATCACCTTTTACTTTCGTATTCGGATCGTAGAAGTTGTATTTACCTACAAAGTCGAACTTAGATTTCCCGATGTTTTGAACGTAGGTCAAATACCCTCCGCGGAATGGACGAATATATGTATTGAATGCGTCATCGCCTTTTGAAGATCCTGGCAGGTATGAATAATTAGGACTTTTGCTGCTTGATGAAGATCCCGGTTGTGTACCCCAAACGTATTCTGCTCTGAATTGAGTAAAACCTAGCGGATTGTCGAAAGATACTTGACCATCGAAACCGAAATATTGTCTTTTAGCATTCTTTCCTTTATTTCCTTCTGCAATGTTTGCAACAAACTTGTCGCCTTCCATCTTATATACTGTATCTGTAGACTGGTATACCCCTCCATTGTAGAATGATGTTCCTAATCCCCAGCTCCAGTTATCGTATTTCTTAGAACCGTGAAGGTGCATGATCAGGTCTTTTCTGTTATCAGTCTCCATCTTGATACCGTTACCGGCTACAAGAGCAGCTTCTAATTTTAAGAAGTTAAGCATGTGTCCTTTTGGTGCTTGTAATTTGATTTCCGCACCCAAATCTCTTTCTTCAGGGAAAAGTGTTTGGAAAACAAGCGAACGTTCAGGCATTTCTCTTTTGCTAGATGAGTATTTAATCTCGTCACCGAATGGGCGATCAAATACACCGGCTTTCAACGTCACAAAGTTCAACTTCTTTGGCAGTGTGTAATCTAAATAAGCATCTTTAAAACCAACACCTTTTTCAGTAACATCTAATTGAAATACAATATTACCTCCAAAATTAGAGTAAACAAACTTCAAACGACCTCTGCGGATACCGAAACGAGTAAACCAATCATCTTTTTTCTCGTTAGAACCACCCACCTTTAACGAAGCGTCTTTTTGACCCATCTCCATTTGAGCTTGAATATAACCGGTAATCTTTAATTTACCCATCTTATTCACTGTACTCTCAAGTTGCTCGGTGCGTTCTTGCAAAGATGCGATTTCTGCTTTTACTGAATCTGCTGACGCGTTTACATCTTGTGCTTGCGCATAACCCATTACTGATACCAATAACCCAACTGCAAAAAAATACTTCTTCATTTATTCTAAGCTAATTAATTTCTAAACTATTTTAATTCAAAATAATATATATTGGGGATATATATTATTCTAACAAATTTTGTAGTAGAAAAGATATCTAAAACTCGTATTACTGAAACATTTCCGAAATACTTATCTCATCGTTTCCTTTCGACATTGCAAAGATGCAGCCTTTATGTTTCACTCACGTAACGCACCGGTTACAGTTTCGATACATTGATATTACAAAGATGTTACAAAAAAATGTAGCAAGGTTGTAAGATTCGTGTAACGTTTTCGTAACATCCGCTACGTTAATTTGCGACAGAAATTAAAGTTAAACGCAAAGTGAGAAGATTTATTGAAAAACTAACAGAAGGCGCCCTTACCTTGAGTGGCAGTGTAACAAGTATTACAATACTGCTTATCGTATTATTCTTATTTAAAGAAGGTAGCGGCTTATTCAAAAGCCCGGTCATAGAAGAAGGTTATGTACTGGCTGTAAACTCTGAAAATCCTGTGGATAAAATCGGAGCATTAAATGTAAAAGAAATATTTGACTCTAACATAGAAAACTGGAGCCAAGTAGGTGGAAAAGATCTTCCGATCACATTGTTCCGCTTCAGCGATCTTGGCAACTACTTCAGCGACGAAGAACTAGGTGACGAGTTTCAGTTTGTTCCTCAATGTATTAATAAACTAGTATCAGAAGACCCGAGCATCATAGCCTTCTTCCCCAAACAATATTTGGCAGAAGACTTTGGCGGAAAGATATTAAAAGAAGGCAATATTACTCCTGCCGACTTCTTTGCGGGTAAAGAGTGGTATCCAACCTCACAACCGGCAGCCCAATTTGGTTTAATGCCTCTCTTACTGGGTACATTATGGGTAAGTATCGGTGCTATTCTTATTGCATTACCGTTTGGTATTGCCGTTGCGGTATACTTATCAGAACTTTCAGGGAAACGCATGCGTGGCTTCCTCAAACCTACAATCGAACTCCTTGCCGGTATTCCATCGGTGGTATACGGATTCTTTGGTCTGGTTGTAATTGTACCTTTCATTCAACAAACATTCAATTTGCCGGTAGGCGAAACAGCCCTTTCGGGAAGTGTGGTTCTAGCAATCATGGCGCTTCCTACCATTATCACGGTGGCTGAAGACGCTATGCGCAATACTCCGAGAGCTATGCGAGAAGCAAGTTTGGCTCTTGGCGCTACACACTGGCAAACAATCTATAAAGTTGTAATTCCATATTCAATTTCAGGTATTACTTCGGCCCTTGTATTGGGTATGGGTAGAGCAATCGGTGAAACAATGGCCGTACTTATGGTAACCGGTAATGCAGCCGTTATGCCTACGTCGATGCTTGAATCGGTACGTACCATTCCTGCAACCATTGCGGCCGAACTAGGAGAAGCTCCTGCGGGAGGTGCACACTATGAAGCTCTTTTCGCCCTTGGTGCCGTACTATTTGTAATGACTCTTGTATTGAGTATTACAGTTGAATATATCTCATCTAAAAAACACAGATAACTACGACTTATATCAATTTTGAAAGAATATGGAACTAATAAATAAAAGACTATCGCAACGAATCATGTTCGGCTTGTTCCGATTATTAAGTGCGTCTGTCGTATTGATTCTTCTTTTTATCCTTGGCTTTATCGTTAAAAACGGAATGGAAGCATTAAGCTGGGATTTCCTTACCAAAGCACCTGAAGATGGAATGACCAAAGGTGGTATCTTTCCGGCCATCGTAGGTACACTTTATTTAGTGATCGGAAGTAGTTTATTCAGCTTCCCAATCGGAATCATGTCGGGAATTTACATGAACGAGTATGCTAAGAACGGATGGATTGTAAAACTAATCCGCATCATGACAAACAACTTGAGCAGTGTTCCGTCAGTCGTATTTGGTTTGTTTGGTATGGCTTTATTCGTAAACTTCTTTGGTTTCGGAGACTCCCTTATCGCAGGATCTCTAACACTAGGGTTGCTATCTCTTCCGCTTATCATTCGTACTACAGAAGAAGCACTTAAAAGTATTGATAAATCATATAGAGAAGGCAGTTTGGCCCTCGGAGCTACAAAACTTCAAACCATTCGCAAGGTAATTTTACCAATGGCATTTCCAAACATCATCACCGGACTAATCTTGTCTATCGGGCGTGTATCGGGCGAAACGGCTCCTATCCTATTTACTTGTGCGGCCTACTTCTTACCCAATCTGCCTCACAGCATTTTTGATCAAGTAATGGCTCTTCCTTATCACTTGTATGTTATCGCAACCAGTGGTACCAACATGGAAGCAACCCGCCCAATGGCTTACGGTACCGCGCTAGTACTAGTACTGATCGTTTTGGCTCTTAATCTTATTGCCAACGTAGTACGTAAGCATTTCTCGAAGCACCAAGCTAAATAACAGGTATTTCATTTTTATCAATTCAATTAATCAAAGAAAATTATACGATATGTACACTATAGAAGCTAAAAATGTAGATTTTTATTACGGAGACTTCAAAGCTCTTAAAGGCATTAACCTGCAAGTAGAACAAAACAAAGTTGTAGCATTTATTGGCCCTTCGGGTTGTGGTAAGTCTACATTCCTTCGTCTGATCAACCGCATGAATGACTTGATCGACAATACGCGTCTCGAGGGTGAAATCCTTTTTAACGGACAGAACATATACAGAAAAGATATCATCGTAGACCAATTGCGCAAGGAAGTTGGTATGGTGTTTCAAAAGCCAAATCCATTTCCAAAAAGCATCTACGAAAACATTGCTTACGGATTGCGTGTAAACGGGGTAACTGACAAAGCGTTTATCGAACAACGTGTAACTGAATCGCTTCAAGGTGCTGCACTTTGGGACGAGGTGAAAGATAAATTGAAAAAATCTGCGTTCGAACTATCGGGTGGTCAGCAACAACGTTTGTGCATTGCACGTGCCCTTGCTGTAGAGCCTAAAGTATTATTGATGGATGAGCCGGCTTCTGCACTTGACCCAATCTCAACCTCTAAAATCGAAGAGCTGATTCACGAACTAAAGAAAGATTATACCATCATCATCGTTACACACAACATGCAGCAAGCTGCTCGTGTGAGTGACAAAACAGCTTACTTCTACTTGGGCGAACTTGTAGAGTATGATGATACGCGTAAGATCTTTACCAACCCGGAGAAGGTTTCTACTCAAAATTACATTACAGGCCGATTTGGTTGATTTATATTATTAAAACTACAAACAACAAAAATCATTCAATCATGAAATATACAGAAAAAGAACTCGAAAACTTAAAGGGTGAGATCCTCGGCATGTGGAGCTTGGTATACTCTCAACTTCAACGTGCGGGAGAGGCTCTTCTTTCTCTTGACAAGGATCTTGCTGCAGGAGTCGTAATTCGCGAAAAGAGAGTGAATGCGCTCGAGCTTAGAATCGACAGTATGTGCGAAGATATTATAGCCCTTTATACTCCGGTTGCTGTAGATTTACGCTTTGTATTAGCAATGCTTAAAATCAACACAAATCTTGAGCGTATCGCAGACTTTGCCGATGGCATGGCTCGCTTTGTTCGTGATTATCCTACCATCTGTATCGATGCGGAACTGATCGAGAAAACCGAACTAAAACAAATGCTTGAAAATATCAAGCAAATGCTTTTCTTAGGAAAGGATGCGCTCGAAAAAGAATCTTCAATGCAGGCTGCTAGTATTTTCGAACTCGACAATCAAGTAGATATGATCAATAAAGCATCTACGGATATTATTGCAGCTTATGTTACTCAATATCCCGATCGCGCTAAAGAGTGTCTATTGCTGTCGAACTTGATTCGCAAAATGGAACGCATTGGCGACCATTGCAACAACTTGGCCGAAGAGGTGATCTTCTACCTTGATGCCAAGGTTTTGAAACACGCAAAAAATAGTGAAGCATAATATAATCTGCTATCCTGAACTATCACACAATTTATTCTCAGTTTACTTCAACTAAAATTTCAGAACCGTAATTCCGGAAGTCGCTCCGGTTTTACGGTTTCTTTATTTTTGGCCGCTACCCAACACAATTTCACAGCCTCTTTTGCTTAAAGATTTCTAAAGCCGCTATAATCTGAAATTATTGCGATAATTTTGTAGTATGACAAAACGATACAATTTGGAGGATTGGTTACCCATCACCAAAAAAGAAGTAGAAAAGCGAGGATGGGAAGAACTTGATGTAATTCTATTCAGCGGCGACGCTTATATAGATCACCCATCGTTTGGCGCAGCCGTAATAGGTCGCTTACTTGAAGCAGAAGGTCTTCGTGTGGCAATTGTACCACAGCCCAACTGGCGCGACGATCTTCGAGACTTTAAGAAACTAGGAAAACCTCGTCTATTCTTTGGTGTATCTCCGGGTGCTATGGACTCTATGATCAACCATTATACTGCTAACAAACGACTTCGATCAGATGATGCTTACACTCCGGATCGTCGCGCTGGCATGCGCCCCGACTATCCTAGCATTGTTTACACAAATATATTGAAAGAACTTTATCCTGATGTACCGGTCGTATTGGGTGGTATCGAAGCTTCCTTGCGTCGTCTTACACATTACGACTACTGGCAAGATCGCTTACGTCCGGGTATTTTGCTCGATAGCAAAGCTGATATGCTTATTTACGGTATGGGCGAACAGCCTTTACGTGAATTGGTTTCTCGTATGCGAAATGGTGAAACCTTTGAGACGCTGAAAGATATCAAACAAACAGCATTCCTTGCTCCTCGTAAAGAGATACAATCGTTGCAAAAAGAAGATGATATTGTTCTCTTTTCACACGAAGAATGCCTTAAGGATAAATTAAAGCAAGCGAAGAACTTCAAGCATATTGAAGAAGAATCAAACAAACAACAAGCAAACAGAATACTACAGGCAGCTCAAGATCATGTGATCGTTGTGAATCCTCCATTTCCACCTATGACAGAAACGGAGATCGACGCATCATTTGATCTTCCTTATACGCGTTTGCCCCATCCGAAATATAAAGGAAAAGACATCCCGGCTTTTGAAATGATTAAGTTCTCGGTCAATATGCACCGTGGCTGTTTCGG
>DLYT01000146.1:58608-69614 GCA_003447595.1 Porphyromonadaceae bacterium | reverse complement strand
GTGGAAGCTATAACCGAAATGCCCGACTTCAAAGGATATTTAAGTGACTTGGGCGGACCATCGGCCAATATGTACGCAATGAAAGGGAAGGATACTTCGATTTGTGCTAAATGTAAGAAACCTTCATGTGTATTCCCTCGCGTATGTAAGAATCTCAACGCCGATCACAGCGCGCTGCTTGATGTTTTTGCTTCAGTGGAGAAAATACATGGAATTAAGAAGGCATTTATCGGAAGTGGTGTTCGATACGACTTGCTGTTACATAAATACGAAGATAGTAAGCTAAAAAAAGCAGCTGATCAATATACGGAAGAACTGATCGAAAAGCACGTTTCGGGCCGACTAAAGGTGGCACCGGAACATACCTCTGATCAAGTTTTGGGAATGATGCGTAAACCATCTTTCAAGTTATTTGAAGAGTTTACTACAATATTCAATCGTGTAAACGCGAAGAAGGGAATGAAACAACAGCTTATTCCATATTTCATCTCCAGTCACCCTGGTTGTACCGAAGAAGATATGGCATCATTGGCTGTACTTACCAAAAACCTAAACTTCAAGCTTGAGCAAGTACAAGACTTTACCCCAACTCCTATGACATTGGCAACGGAGATGTATTATACCGGTTATAATCCGTATACATTGGAGAAAGTCTTTACGGCAAAAACAAAAGAGCAGAAGCTTGGACAACGTAAATATTTCTTCTGGTACATGCCTGAATACCGAAAAGATATTACAAACTCTTTGCGTAAGATGAACCGTCCGGATCTACTCGACAAACTCTTCCGCAAAAACAACAGATAACACCCTACTCTATATACGAAGAAAGCCGACTAATCATTTCTGACTAGTCGGCTTTTTATATCTATGCTATTTCTCTTCGAGAATCTCCATCAATAATTGAGGTTCGTCTGTCGTGATAAAGTCTACCCCTTGTGCTATCAAGAACTCCATATCCTCACGATTATTGACTGTCCACACATTTACTTTCAACCCTAGATCATGAGCTTCTTTTATCCACTCAGGATGGGTTTTGATCGTATGGATGTTATAATCAAGACCGGCACATCCGATTTCTTTTAGCTTAGCCGGCTCCATATCACCTTCGAGATAATACACATCGGCATCGGGCATTACTTTCACAAACTCCTTTACAGCATTCAAAGAGAAAGCAATAAAATCGGTTCGATCTGCTACTCCATAAGCCTTTATCAGTTTTGCAATACCAATTACAGCTTCTTTTTCGCGCTCGTCCGAAACATGCGATTTCAACTCAAGTACCAAATGCAGTTCGGGATGATCCAAAGCCTCACTGAAATATTCACTCAGCGTAGGCATACTTTCACCATTGCCAAGCTTTACTTTTACTGCTTGTGCAAATGTGATGTGTTCCATATCATGTCCTTGAAACTTTTTATCATGGTTCACAACAAGCCTATTATCTCCTGTAAGCCAAACATCAAATTCAGAACCATATACTTTCAATTCAGCAGCGTTTTGTAAAGCTGAAATTGAGTTTTGAGCAGAGCCATCTTTCTTCCAATAGCCTCTATGAGCAATCACTTTTGTATTTTGAGCATTCATACCAAAACAAATCAAAGTTAAACACAGTTGTATAAAAACACATTTCATCGTATTAGATTTTAGATAGATCCAATCACTACTACATAAACACAATTTTATAATAATTTGTTTTATATAATCTCGGTTAATCGACATTCTTCCCACAAAGAGGCAAACTGAAATCTGTGCCAATTTAGCACAACAAATATTAATTAAACCGTGAGTCCATTTTATTCTTATTAACTTTGTACTATCACAAATGCGGGGACGTATTTCTAAAATCACTACAATTTTAATCATTTTCCCCATCTCAACTTCGACACTTAGCCACATCGAAGAAATTTCAAGTATAATCCATATCGACACTTAAGCATTTGATTTGCTTTAAATTCTCGTGTCTGATATCTAAAATCTCTATTCTATGAATATTAGGAATTTAAAACCTACTTTCTCGCTATCTATTTTATTACCTAGTTTATTTGTTATCATCGGACTTTCTGTTTTTTCAGGAATATGGCCTGATAGCGCTTATAAATTACTTACATCCATACAAGACAATATCTTCCGCAACTTAAGCTGGTTATACGTGATGGTTGTCTCAATCTTCATATTCTTTCTACTTTTCCTTGTTATCAGTAAATATGGGAATATTAAATTAGGATCAAACACTTCGAAACCCGAATACTCATTCTTCTCCTGGATATCGATGCTTTTTGCCGCAGGAATGGGTATCGGACTTATGTATTTCGGTGTAGCCGAACCTATAGCGCACTTCAATACCGAATCTATTCATACAGCTCTAGATGCAGCATCCAAAGCTAAAAATGCTCAGCTATATACATTCTTCCACTGGGGTATACATGCGTGGTCGGTTTATGCTGTTATAGGTCTTACTCTGGCATACTTTGCTTATCGTTACCGACTTCCGCTTTCACTTCGCAGTGCTTTATATCCATTGCTTAAAGATCGGATTTACGGAAAAATTGGCGATCTCACCGATATCTTTGCTTTGTGCAGCACTTTCTTTGGGATTACAACAACACTGGGATTTGGCGTAGTACAGTTAAATGCAGGATTAGTAAGTCTTGGTATTTTACCCGAAAGTGATTTTAAATATCAAGTTATCATTGTTGTATTGGTTATGAGTACTGCTATTGTATCAGCACTTTCGGGCCTTAGCAAAGGGGTGAAAATGCTAAGCCAGATCAACATCGTTTCAGCTATTATTTTACTTTTATTTGTCTTGCTCGCCGGACCAACCGTCTATCTTCTGAGTGCATTTTCTGAAGGCATAGGCTTTTACATCAATAAATTTACGTCTCTCACATTCGATACCCACGTTTATGAAGCCGAGCGACTCAAATGGTTTACCAACTGGACAATATTATATTGGGCTTGGTGGATCTCTTGGTCTCCATATGTTGGGCTATTTATTGCTAAAATTTCGAAAGGACGCACCATCAGAGAGTTCATTATAGCCGTATTAATCATTCCGTCTATTTTTAATTTCGTCTGGATGACGATCTTCGGCTCTAGTGCCATACAACTAGATATTCTTTCTGGAACAAACGCACTTAGTAAGCTCGTCAACAATCCCGACATCATGCTTTTTAGATTTTTACAAATGCTACCATTTAGCTTCATCAGTAGTATTGGAGCTCTTTTCATTATCTGTATCTTTTTCGTCACTTCTGCCGATTCGGGAATATACATACTTAATAATATTGCCACAAAGAATGCAGACAAATCCCCTGCGTGGCAAACAATATTCTGGGGAGTTCTACTTGGCTCTACAGCACTTATCCTTTTAAATGTAGGAGGATTAGCGTCACTGCAAACTACAACATTGATTATTGCATTGCCATTTTCTATTCTAATGCTTCTATTTTGCTATAATCTTCTGTCAGCTCTTTACATAGATCATCGCTACAATACGACCGGATTTTCTCACTCGACGCACAACTGGACTGGTAAATTCTGGAAGAAACGTCTGCGTAGTATTCTTACTTACTCACAAAAAACAGACATCAAAGAGTTTATACAAAAGACTGTTTCCCCTGCATTCGAAGAGCTTTCAATCGAGCTATCAGAACAAGGGATAGAAGCTGAAATTAAAATAAACCTTTCGGGAAGTCCACACATACAATTATCAATAGAACATCAGTCTATGAAAAATTTCACCTATGGAGTAAAAGCTCAGAAACGAAATATTTCGGAAAACTTGATCAACGAGGTCAATGCTCCGTCCATTGAATCACAAAATACCTTTATTCCTTTTACATATTTCGGAGACGGTAGAAATGGGTATGACATCCAGTATTTCACAAAAGAAGAAATCATCAGTGATATATTAAGACATTACGAACGCTTTCTCTTTATCGTATCCGACAAACGAAACGATCTATACATATTGGAACCATAAAACAACCTAATGCGAATGATCCCAATCTAACTAAATATAGAAAATAAAGGATGTACTTATCATAATTGGTACATCCTTATTTTTTTGTCCACATCTATTCAGGTATCGCAATAGCACTTGTTGTAGGTCCATCAATTGTAAGAACCCCATTGCGAATATCCATCTTATCGATGAATACAACACGTTGATCTCCGGTTTCAGTAGTACGACCATGATAGACACAATATCGATTACCATTATCTAATGTTACAACAGAGTTATGACCTGTTCCGGTTACGTTTCCTCCCGATGCGATATTTTTTTGCAATACGGGATTATTAGAAGCCTTTGTAAATGGACCCAACGGACTGGTTGCAGTTGCATATCCTACGGCATAATGAGCTCCTCCGAAATAATTCGCAGAATACATCAAATAATACAACCCATCTTGTTTGAGTATAAACGAACCTTCGGTCCATCTACGATTTACTTCTTTCTGCGTAACAGATCTACTTTCCCATTCAGACTGAGGATCATTCATTGTTTTAGGAGGCGAGAGCACTAAAACCGGTTCTGAAATTACACGATCTAATTGAGTACTTAGCTCAACTACATACACCCAACTCTCTTCTATCTCGTTAAACAACCCTTCAGCCCTAGCCCACTGAGCAACTTCAGACTCTACAGGGTTCTTGTAGCAGCATCGTGAGTAATACAAGAACACACGTCCATCATCGTCGAAAAGAAGATTCCCGTCAATTACAGGATAACCCGGATCCCAAAGTGGCTTATCGCTCATTTCTTTAAACGGACCCGTTGGAGAATCCGCCTCAGCAATACCTATACGAAACATCTCTAATTCAGTCTCTGGATTCTCTTTCCAGTTAGCAGAAAAGAACATATAAAATTTACCATCTCGTTCATACACCTCCGGAGCCCAAAAACAATCAACACCCCATGAGTCGTTCGTTTTCTCATACACAAGACCACAGTCTGACCAATCAATCATATTATCAGACACATAAGCACGAAACCCATTATCATTTGTAGTTCCATACATATAATATTGTCCATCAGATGCCTTAATCACATACGGATCTCCAAATGCAACATCCAAAGGATTAGAATATGTCTTTTTAGGCGCAGTACTACAAGCCGAAAGAATAATTGCACCAAATACTAGTAGTTTCTTCATAATGATCTATTTTATAGAATAAATGGTGTATCACATAACATGACACACCATTTATTCGGATTTATTCTAAAATCACTTTTTGTTATTTCTTGTCCCACCATAAACGGCCAAACTCATTTTGGATTTCGCCAAACTCTGCGTCAGCGGCCATTTTCTCAATGCGATCTATCATATTCGCTTTGTTAGGCGTACCTTCTGCAGGGTAAGCAAAACGAGTTCTACGCGGAACTGTTTGCTCTTCGCCATTGATCATTACTTTATCAAACGTAACAATTGTGGAAGTTTGGTTCGGATAACCGGTTCTACGCCACAAAGCCCAAGCTTCATTTGTATTTTTATAGTGTTCAACCCACGACTGGCAATAAATCTGCTCCAATGCATTCGCAGCATTCCAGGCAATGCCCGATTGCGACAAGAAATCATTGATTTCCGCATCGGTGATTGGCTCATATTCGTAGATTTTGCAATACTCACCCATTGCACTCCATTGTTTGAGAGAAGCTGCAACACCCTCTTCATACCATTGCTGTGCAGACTTAGCATTGCTTACACCCAGCAAAGAAAATTCGGACGCCATGAAACAGAAATCTGCATAAGTTAGGTTTGGAAACCAAGAGCCGCCACTACCATTATCATACATTCCTTTCCAAAGGCGTACTTGCGGCTGATTCATAGCACGCATATCGGTACCATTCTTTAGAGAGCGTGAAAAATATCGCTTATCCGTTTTTCGTTCGTCGTAACTCACAGTACCACCTTCCCATTGTGTAAAATCTGTAGGAATCAGTTTTTCAGGATCGGTTTGCTCTGAATTATACTGTGCAATATTTTCAGGAGTAAGATTATTTATTCTGAAATAGATACGCTTGCGCGGGTCATTATACGTCTTCATATATCTCATAAACGGAGCAGAAGCCCTATCCATATCAATCACCGAATGCCAATCGCCATTATTGGTATACAACTTATCAAACTTAATGATAAAACCATCTTCATTTGAAGTTGGTATATTACTTTTGAGCACCTCAGCTGCAATTTCCTTAGCTTTTGCAGGATCTCGCTTCAACAAACGCAAAGCGATGCGTAAGCGAAGCGCATTTGCTGTCTTCATCCATTTCGAGACATCCCCTTTGAAAGCCATATCATAACCTGCCAGTGAAACCTGATCGGTTGCGGTAGACAACTTCTCGATCGCTGTCTTTAACTCTTGATCCCAAATCGCAAACAATTCTTCTTGTGTATCAAATTTAGGATTTTCCAATTCAGGACGTCCCCTTCTTAAACCCCAACCTTCTGTATAAGCTAATGAGCCATGCATATCAGTTGTTGCAATCCCTTTATTAATCAGCAAGATTCGGGCCACTTCTATCAGATTTGAATACTTAGGTAGCTCCTCCGGCATATTCTTCGATATGTAATACTCTATATGCGTAGCATAACCACCCATATCAAGCCATTCAGAATACAAATCAGAACCAATACCTGATGAGAAGTAAGTAAAATTCGTTGTACTATATCCCCAAATATTAGAGCAGTATTGCAACCATCTCAATTTACAAGCATACGAATCTGTCCACGTAGAGCCGGCACCTTGATTTCGTTCCTGCACTTTGTATAAAAACGTAAGCGGATCTACTTCATATACAGTGGAAACACTATTGTTAATATCGGTAAAACTCTCACAACCTGTCATCAACGTCATCGACAATGGCAGTAAGCATAGTATTTTTTTTATTGTTTTCATGGGATAATCTCTTTTTAGAATGATACATTGATATTAAAACCGTAGTTACGTGTATAAGCAGCACCACCACTTTCCAGGTATTCCGAACTTTGATTTGTAGCCAATCCTTCAGGATGGATGTTATTCGGTAAACTGTTATACAAATAGCCTACATTTCTCACCACAAAGCCAACACTTACATTCTGCATGTAAATTTGAGAAGTCCAATCTTTAGGAAGCGACCATCTCAACGACAGCTCTCTCAGTGCAATCCACGAACACTTCTTGATCGCTTGCTCACGAATACCTGTACCCCAATCGGCCAAGTTTGCATAATATTTGTAAGCCGACAATGGTTCAACATACCCTTTATCATAAGCCTCTTGATAAGACATTCCCGATAAGTCGACATTATTTACCACTGTTCCGCTAGCAAAAACACCTTCAGGTATCATACCGTCGTTCAATACACGACCATCCTCTAACGTACGAGGCAAACCGCCGTTTTCGGCATCACGACCATACAATGTATGTTTTAATGTTCCGGAAGAAGTACCATAGTTGTAAGAGTTGGAATAAATATCACCTCCAAAACGAGCATCAATAACCATATTAAAGCTAATTCCCTTATATGAAAGCGTTGATACGATACCTCCTAACAAATCAGGCTGTAAACTACCGATCTTTTCACTTGTTCCCGATCTTCTCCACGAACCGTCGGCATTCAAGATCTTTTGACCTTGCTCGTTGCGCGCAAAAGCATAGCTCGAATAGATATCACCATAAGCACCACCAACGGTAGCCCACGCATCGGTATCAGCACCACCGCCGCCGAGACGATAACGCTCTACATCCGGAGCAAGGCTTATGATTTTATTGCGATTGCGAGTAAGATTGAGCATCAGTGTCCAGTTCCAATTTTTAGTTTCTACAGGAACAGCAGTAACCAACATTTCAACACCCGAGTTTTGGATATTACCGGCATTAATCCAGCGCGATCTTACACCCGTTTCAGAGGCCATGCTCAATGCCAAAATCTGATTCTTTGTATTTGTTTTGTACCAAGCAACATCAACGCCCAAGCGGTTTTCGAAAAACTTCACATCCGCTCCAATCTCTAGAGAGTGTTGTTTTTCAGGTTTCAAGTTGTTGTTTGGCAAAGAATTTGAATCAAAACCATAATATGGATAATCCTTACCATCAAATGGATTTACAAACGTTCCATTCAATGTATAATACCCCGTACTTGTTGTCAAATATGGATCACAGTCGTTACCTACAATCGCATACGAAGCTCTAAGTTTCGCAAAAGAAATCACCTCCGGCAACTGAGATCTAAATGTTTCGGTTGCAATCCAAGATGCACCTACCGACGGATAGAAATAAGACGTATTACCCGAACCATCGTTATAGATAAGAGCCGACGACCAGTCGTTACGACCTGTGATATCTAAAAAGACCTGGTTTTTGAAATCGAGGTTGGCAAAAGCATAAACCGAATTGATACGCTTACGTCCGGTATTATGTCTTACCGAAGTTGTGGCCGGAGCCACAGAGTTGGTCATATCAAACTGCCCCGGAATACGCAACCCGTTTGATGAAGATGTGTTATGATAAGCCGAGCGTGTATCCCATTGTTCCGCTGCAATCGACCCATTCACGCCAACCATATCAGCAAAACGATGATTGGCACTCAACATCGCTGTAATTTTATATTGATCTTTACGAGACTCGTTTACAACGTAGCGCGAGCCGTCGTAGTTACTTTTGCCGGTAGCTAGTACTTTTTGTTCGTTTGTCTTGAAAATCTTATTAAAGTCTCCATTCAGTCTAAGCGATAACCAATCGGTAAACTTCACGTTTAAGTTCAAAAAAGCACGAATGTTATCCTCTTTTTGCGAATACTTATTTTCTAAATATTCCCAGATGGTTTTTGAATATTCAAAAGGATCTCCTCCATTCCATCCGTCGCCCTTCGGACTTTTATAATTGTTGAGCCAATATTTTGTATCATATTCGCGTGGTACACTAAACATAAAGTCATAGATCGGAGACTTGTCTCCACCCTGATAAGTTGGATTTTGTGTACTTGAATTGATGTAAGCAAAACCGGCATCCGCATTCACAAACTTACTAATCTCTCTTGATGCATTCAAGTTGAAACTGTTACGATCAAAATCATTATTGAATGTTGTACCATTGGAGTTCAGATTGGAATATGAGAAACGGAATGCTCCTTTAGCATCACCACCATGCAATGCCACATTCGTATTCATGTAGCGACCGGTTTGATACATTTGCTTTATATTGTCCTCTTTAGCGGAGAAAGTCAGATCAAGACCATCCACTTTGTAAGGAAGTCCATCGAAACGAGGACCAAAGTTTCTATTTTTCGAGATATTTCGGTTCTCAGTACCGTCAGAATTTAGATCCCAAGCCGGTTGCACACCCATACCATACACATTCTGGATATCAGGAAAACCGTATACGTGATCCCACGTTTGGGTATGCGAAAAGTCGATACCAAAGCCTTCGCCCTTTTTACCTTTTTTAGTTGTGATCAGGATTACACCATTGGCAGCACGTGAGCCGTAAAGTGCCGTAGCAGCAGCACCTTTCAACACCGACATCGACTCAAAATCGTCGGAGTTTAAGTTTTTCAAATCGTTCCCGAAATCTTGAACAGATGAGGATGATTTTGTGGTTTCATTGTCAATAATCACACCATCAATTACGAAGATAGGCTGATTATTTGATCCTAGTGAAGAGTTACCACGAATCAAGATACGTTGTGAAGATTGCGGTCCCGAGTTACCCATATTGATTTGCACCCCTGCAACTTTCCCTTGCAACCCATTGATCGGATTCACCACATTTGCCTTAGCGATTTCATCCCCCTTAATCTCTGTCATGGCATAACCTAGAGCCTTTTTATCACGACTCATCCCTAGTGCCGTCACAACAACCTCATCCAATGCCTCGGCATCCTCTTTGAGTTGTACGTTGATCGTGTTTTTTCCGGCAACTTTTACCGTCTCAGTCTTGTATCCGATAAATGAAAATTGCAATTCAGAACCAGAGGCAACACTCAATTCGTATTTACCATCGAGATCCGTTATGGTACCTTTATCAGTACCCTTCACAACAACATTTACACCAGGTAGTGGCTCTCCTAGCTCATCTTTTACAACACCCGTTACCTTCATCTGACCTTGTTGAGCTTCGGCATAAACTACCGAAAGATCATCAGCATACACGGTAGGAGAAGCAAGTAGGCTCGCCATGGCAATGCCCAAGTAAATAAACTTTTTTCGTGGATAAGGAAAAGGCATAGAACAGGCCCTCTCACAGTAGGTTTTCATCATGTTCGTTCGATTAAAAAGGATTAGAATCAATTTGTTTTTCAAAGCATCTACATACACTATTCGATTAGCGACCTTTGCGTTTGTTTTACAAATAAAAACATTCAACCCTTCAAATCAAAGCATTTTTAAATATATTTTCATCCTATTTGCTAATATATCAATATACTGCACTAATTTTTACAAACCGTTTACTTTCTCTAACAAGACTCTATGAAAGCATACACTGCTTTATTCGCAAACACGGCAAATTGTTTTCATGGAGAGTGCAAAAAGTATTCGTGAAGAATCTGAAAAGTCTCCATGAATATCCCACAGAATCTTCGTGCAAACTTCTTTCCATCTCCGTGCAAACTTTTTACCACCCTCTTTCTTCGCTTTCCTTTACATTACATACCGGTTTGCTTAACAGTACCGGTATGTATTTATATATATTTATATATATAGGTTTTTTTAGACATTTTTTACCTCAAAAAAGGCAGGCTAACAACAGCATTAAACACTAATAATCAATACATTGCAACAACAAATACGCTTTATTTACTTCTCTATTTTATGCTCAAAACGAGCATTTTTTGTTCGATTTTACGACAAAATTGTCTTAAAATGGAACAAATTTGTCGTGTTTTGAAACATCATGTTCAACATACAACCTTAGTGTATTTCTTTCAACTCACTTTTGCTATACTCAACGGCCATAGAGATCTCGAAAGAACTGTCCGTTTTTTTTTTGAGGTGGAAAAATGTCTAAAAAAACCTATA
>DLYT01000146.1:57638-58514 GCA_003447595.1 Porphyromonadaceae bacterium | reverse complement strand
TCTTTCAACTCACTTTTGCTATATCCAACAGCCATAAAGATCTCGAAAGAATATTGTTCCAATAGATTAACAACTTGTTATAAAATTAACACTGATACCGTTTTATCAGACAATTATGAAAGCAACCGATTATCGTCAACACCTTATAACACTGATATGATCTTAGTTTATAGATCACAACAAACAAATATTTAATTATCAATCTAAATTTAGAATCTCACTCTTATATATGCATATAAACGGTTATTGAGATGTGTTTACATACTGTATGTTATCAACTCTCATCATATAAAAAACTATTTTTTAAGATAATACATATCATATATACAACGAACTAATGACCTATAATATCTGTTACCAATATATCTAATATTATTACATTGTAAAATAAAATCACAAATGGACTATATTAAAACAATTACAGAGCAAGGACTTTGTGAATTGATAGAAAACACACAAGAGTCTCTTTTTATTTGCATGCCACTTCTACAACCTTCGATAGTTAAATCTGTTAAGAAACTAGAGAACTCACAAAGTATAAAAAAAATATATATAGGATTAGATTTTACTTCAGAAACATTTCGTCAAGGTTATGGAGAAATTGATGCTTTTACAGAATATAAATTTGGAAATAATGTATCATTTAAATCGCTTCCAGATAACAGAATCACATTTATTATTTCAGATGATATTGGATATTATCTATTTATTGAATCACGATATTTTATTCCAGCAGAAAAAGAAACTATAAATGCTATTGAAATAGACAAAGTATCAATTACTAGAATAAAATCATTCTTTTTTGAAATATTCAATTCCGAAGAAGAGTTTCTTAGCGAAATTGCAAATTCAATTATTGACGAATCGAAAAGAATG
>DLYT01000146.1:39166-57542 GCA_003447595.1 Porphyromonadaceae bacterium | reverse complement strand
ATTCATCTTTATCTTTTTCAGTAAATAACGAGAGTTTTGATTCTATTTTTTTTATAAGCTCTTTATTGACGAATCGAAAAGAATGGACGAATTAAAAGAATCTCTGGATTCAAATATTTATTTATATTCGCACCCCATAGATGAATCTCTTCTAGACAATATCGTATCTGATCTACAAAAAAATCCGCCTCTAAAACCTGATTACAAGCGTTTAGTAAATGTATATACTAATAAATTACAGTATGTAAAACTAAAAATAAATGGACTAAATGTTGATGATTCAAAAGTAAAACTACCTAAAGACACACTTCCTATTCGCAATAAAGAGCTTATAAAAAAAATAGAATCAAAACTCTCGTTATTTACTGAAAAAGATAAAGATGAATATTTTCAAGAACTAAAAAAATACAAAGACGAGATTTCTGAAATTAGAAAAAAACATCTTACACCATTAAAAACAAGAGACGAAAGTATATTACACCTAGATAAAAAGCTTCTTTTTAATGACGAAATCAATAATGTTGTCGATAAATACAAAAAACATGTCAAAGATTCAGTTCATCTGCTACAAAACAAAATCACAAATACTAAAACCAATTTACTCTCTGTATTGACTGAGTTCTTCATGCTTAATAAAGAGGAGCTAATTGATAAGGATAGTCTTTTCAAAAATAATATAGAATATCTTGATTATTTAGCCAAAACCAAAGCAGAAGATATTGTTCATAAAATCAAATGGCCAAATGCTCACGAGTTAATTAAAAAACTAGAAGTTAATATTATGTATAGTGATATTACATTCGAGGATCTTAAAAACAAAAATTTACTTAACGAACTTGTAGAAAAAGAAATTATCGACAAATCTGATTTTAATGAATTGGCGGAGTTTTCTCAAGCTATAGTTTTAGAAAACAACGACTAATCAGACAGTCTTATTTCAGTCAAGAATTAAGAAAAAAAATTACAACTAAGCATATAATACAAACAAAACAGCCCCCACCACAAAACGACCATTTATTTTGAATGGGGAAAGTTTTGTTATCTATCCAATCAGAATGGACTGAAATATTTGTTATAAACATCAACGATACCTGAGTAACGTATTGTCATACTTTCCTTACTGAACTCTACTTGTGCAGGATTGGGTATAACAATATTAGGACGATAAAGATCGATATTGAGCTGGCCGCCACGAATATCCCGAAAGAAGTTGTAACCTCCACGAAAATAAAGCGGTGTGAAGTGATCGAGGATACGAATAAAAGATAATGGTTGCACAGTTTTTGATACTGCTCGATTCCAGTAATTGGGAATTTCCATATCACATTCGCCGGTTACTGTATGTAACCGTTCATTTTGCTGCTCTACGTCTAATGCATAGGTATAGCTGTTTTTGATATAACGTGAATAAAGATTCGTTCCGGTTATATGAAATAGATCGGAGCCTTTACGTTGCACGTGATAAAGATTGGTATGAACAGTTGATGGCGCATTGGTTTCGTCATACGTCCACAGAGAAAAACTCTCTTTGTAGCTCCACTGAGCATCTGGTTCGTTAAATGCGACTCCTTTCGTAATTACTGTTCCGAAGTCGACAATTACGATACTATCTCCATAGTTCTTTAAGGCGGTGGTTTCTCCAAAATAACGATTCACTATGCTTTGTTTTTCGGCGGATGTTTCGGCTCTGTTCCATTGATCCACGACCTCTAATATTTGCACCAGTTTTGATGCTTCTTGATAAACACCTACGAGATTGTCTGAAACTTGACGTATACCTTGAGTAAATGGAACATCCGGTGCATCGTCTTTTGTACAAGAAGAAAAACCGATAATAAATGCTGAAATATAGAAGATTGCTTTTTTCATATTGCTGTAACTTTGTTGATTTTCTTTGTGGTTTGAGATTCGTTATTTTCCAAAACGATAACCGGCACCGATTTTAAAAACGCCATTGGTTCCGGCTCCTACTTCTGCAAAACCAAACCATGTTTTACCAACACTGAGACCCAATGCTACGACATCTACCCCTATATAGTTTTCGGTCGATTTCCATGAGCCACTTCGTCCATAATGAATATCACCGGAATGGTATGAATTATCCTCAAAGGCTCTTGTACGATCTACTTCAAAAACTACCCCCAATGCAAATGAAGAATAAAGACGAACCATATCACGACGAAACCAATTGAAAGTTGCTCTAGGCATAATCGTCACGTAATGTTCTGAATAACGGTAGGCTAATGTTTGGTCATATATACTATATGAATTTCGATAATTCATTGTATAGGCTACTGTTGCTCCTACCGACAACCAGTTGAACGGTCTGAAATTATAATCTACAGCCAAAGAAGGCATATAAACTCTGTCTCCTTGATAGAGGTTATTGTACCAATCTTCTACTCCCGGATAAGGTATATAATCTGCATCACCCCAATAATGAACATGAACTAATGGCAAAACGCCTACATTCATGCGCACTTCATGCTTTAATGCTGTATCAAAGTTTTCTGCCTTAAGGGTGGTTGCATTACTCGCTAAAATCAAAGATAACGTGGCTAATGAGTAAAAAAGTTTTTTCATGAAACGATTTGTTAGTATGTAAAACTTTACAAATATACAGCAATATTTCAATTTGCAAAGTTTTGAATACTCACTCTTGAATCAAACGATATCCAGCCGTTTCACACTCTAAAACCTTAAAGATTCCTCCTTCGGGAACAATCTCCAAATCTGATAGAATATTTGCCTTGTCGATATTATACTTGTGTACCGTATTTCCACACAACCAAAACTGAACATTCGCTTGCATAAATTGCGATAAGTGATCACTGAATTCTTGTAATATAGTACCCTTTAGACAGGAAAGAATGGCTGTATCTGTGATAACTACTCCTATTTGATCAATCTTTTGTGGTTGTTTGAGAAGGTTGGCTAGATGACCGAAAAGATGATCCCATTTATTATTATCGCTAATTAGGAATACGATTTTATAGGTTTCCATAATAAGATGTTTTAATGATTACGCTATCTTTTAATCAACAAACCGATAAAACAAATGTTGCATAAGAAGCAATCCTCGCTTTGCAATATATAAACATTATTTTTATATATTTGTAGATATTGTTTTCCTAATCGATCTTATAAAATGAAAAAACTCTTACTTCTTGTAATTACGTTGGCTGGTTGTGTTGCATGTAAAAACAATGTAAACCGCCCTGCTCCTGTAGGTGCGGCAAACCCTGAAGAGTGGGTCTATTGTGAACAATTGAGCGACGAGTTTGATGGTATTGATGTAGATACATCGAAATGGTATACTTACAATCCGATATGGTTGGGACGAGAACCTTCGCTTTTCTTAAAAGAGAATGTGATGCTACGAGACGGTTCTTTGGTACTTACCGGACGACGACAAGATGTACCGAATGCTCCTGAAGGCTATCATACATTCTCCTCTGCTGCGGTACAAAGTAGAGACACTGCTCACTATGGTTTCTTTGAGATTAGATGTAAACCAATGGATTCGGCTCTATCAAGTGCTTTCTGGCTCTATACCCGTGATGAAGTAAAACAAGAGGAGATTGATATCTTTGAAATCTGTGGCCGAAACGACACAGATTCAACCTATCAACATACGCTTTTCGCCACAAGTCACTTTATGATTATGCCACATGACATACATTTAAGTGACCATATTGCTCACAAAACTGATTATCGCCTGGCCGATAGGTATATTACGGTTGGTTTGGAGTGGAACGAACGTGAATTAATTTGGTATCTGGATGGTGAGATCATTCGCCGTCGCAAGAACGACTTCTGGCAACTTCCCGAAACGATCAACTTCGACAGTGAAGCGTTTCCTACTTGGTGGGGGCTTCCTTCAGACACGGATAATGGCGGTGAGTTTATCATCGAGTATTTTAGATATTGGACTAGGAAATAACCGAGAATCGATAGTTTGCAGCAAGAGTCGTAAAAGAATCACTTTTGACGATCTCTTGCAGCAGTATCTTTCAGAAAAATTGAATGGTTGTTATTTTGCCATGTTTAGGATCTGACGTACTACCTCTGGTGTAATATTGCCACACTCTCCTAATACGGTATTACGCTCGGTAAATCGACGTACAATCTCTTCGATGGTATCTTCTCCAACGTTAACTTCGCTCAATCGCGTTGGTAGTCCCATTTCGCGAAAGAAACTTTCAGTTGCTACGATTGCGTTGTCAATTCGTTGGGTTGCGCTTCCTTCTTTTATACCCCATACACGCTCGCCGTATTGTAAAAGTTTTACATGTTTTTGCTCTCTCATTACTCGAAGTGTAGCCGGATATACAATTGCCAATGTTACACCGTGAGTAAGTCCATGTAATGCTGTAAGCTCATGCCCGATCAAGTGTGTTGCCCAATCTTCAGCTACGCCCATCGATACAATGCCATTGAGAGCCATTGTTGCTGACAACATAAACTCACTCATTGTTTCATAATCGGGTTTTTCTGTTCGCAAAGATGGTGCTATTTCGACAAGTGTTTGTAATATACCTTCGGCCCAACGATCCATTAATTTTGTACCGACAGGAATGGTCAAGTATTGCTCTACAACGTGTACAAATGTATCAACAACTCCACATGACACCTGAAATTTAGGAAGAGAGTAAGTAACTTCCGGATCTAGAATCGAAAATTGAGGAAAGTTTGTGTCTGCAAAAAACGGATATTTCTCTTTGGTTGCAGTTCGTGAAATAACTGCTCCGTTATTCATTTCTGAACCTGTAGCAGGCAATGTTAATACCGATGCTAAAGGTATTGTTGATTTAATCAAAGAGTTGTCCTTGATCAAATCCCACCCTTCGCCGGATGTATAAGGAATTGCTGCTGCTATGAATTTAGTACCATCAATAACCGAACCTCCTCCTACAGCTAGTAGCAAATCAATTTTCTCTTTTCGACCCAGTTCTACTGCTTTCATCAATGTTTCATATGTTGGATTTGATTCGATTCCCCAAAACTCGATACAAGTATGTGCACTCAATGCTGCTTTCACATGATCGTAGACTCCATTTGCTTTTACACTTCCTCCGCCAAATGTAATCATCACCTTTGTTGATGTAGGAATTAGTTGGGCTAGTTGTGTGATAGATCCTTTTCCGAATACCAGCTTCGTTGGATTTACAAATTCAAAATTTCTCATACTGTTTCATTCTATTTATGGCCACAAAGGTAGAATGTAGTATCACACCGATCAATTACTGAAAAAAGATTCATATATGGATAAATTTATCCCTATACTACTCCTTTTCGTAGGTATAAACAGTTTTATATCTTTGCAAGAAATAAACGATTATGTATGAAAGAAAAACTCCGCTTGATATGTCTTGCGGTATACGCATTACAATGTGCTTGATTGGTGCCAAATGGAAGCCTTGCCTGATTGATATGCTACGTGATGGAGCTATGCGCCCAAGCGAAATTCATAAAAATATGCCTGAAGCAACACCAAGAGTATTGAATCAGCAATTAAAAGAGCTAGAAGAACATGGCATTGTAAAAAAAGAGATCTTCCCGGTATTACCTCCTCACTCAGAATACTCACTCACAACTCTAGGACAAGATCTCCTGCCCATTATTGATATGCTCGACGACTGGGGTGAATCTCATCGTGCAAATTTCGAATGCTCAAATCTCGATTGAATTTCGAAGATTTGAGCATTCGTTCTTATACGTAAGAAAACTAAGCAAAAAGACTCAGTGCTTGATCTAAAACGATTAATGAGTCATACTTTCCTACCATACCTTCAACATTACTTATCCCTCCTCGTAAATCATTGTCTGAAGATAGCGTATTCCATAATTTGGCCAAATCTGCTTGACTGAGCGTACTACCGGTATAAGTTTGCAAATATCCTTTCATATTAGCAAAGGATAATACTTGCATTAATACCCTCTCTGCCTCAGCAAAACGATCGTGCTCTTTTTTTAAAACAGGATACAGTAAATCTACTGTTTTTGAAATAGCTTCGAATCCGGCACTCTGCTGAAGTTTCCGATTTGATTGCAGTTTCGAGGCCGAATCGACAGCTACTTTCTTCAATCCGGAAGCCATAACCTCTGACCTGAAACCCGTAACCAAGGATACCTCCGGAAGGTTATTATTTCGAAGTATTTTCTCTACATTTTCGAGCCAAAGCAATACTTCATCTATAAACCTATAATCACCTTGAGTATATAACATCAATAGACGAGTATTGTCTTCAATCGTACGTTTGAGCTCAATATAGCGAACATAATGCATCATAATCTACTCGTCTATAAGTTTTCTGCTAATAATTTTACCATCGGAGTCCCTCTCTACAATCCATTCTACGGCATCTTCAACCATCTTGAATTTTAATCGAGCTCCAAATACTCCAGCTTGTTTGATGTCTTCTGTAAGAACTGAGACATCTAACCTATTCTTTTTGTCGTAATAATTGAGAAGCTCTGTGAGTAGTGATTTTTGCACAACAGCACGAATTTCAGCTAAAACTTGCTCTTGATTACGCACCTCGATTCCTGCGGACTGCTGCATTTTAAACAATTCGTTACGCGTGGTATCTGCCACTGAATTAGCAAAAGATTGTGGTTTGATATTAGATATTAAATTCTCATGCTTTGATTTTACTTTACTAACTATCGATGTAGAAACTTTACTTATTTGCTCATGAGAGAGTTGAAGCTTTCCCGACTCAGCATAACGTGATAGAATTGTATTGTATTTCTTCATGACGGTTGAAATTGCATGTTTCCCGTCAATTGTTGTAATTTGCTTATTTGCTTCACTTTCAGGTATAGCTAAAGGCAGCTCAATCTCAACTTCCGGTAATTTAAAGCGTGGAACTGACATATAAGCCAAGTAATTGGGCTCGTTGGTGTCTTTTGCTTGTTCCTCTGCATAGTATTTAGCAATACGAACAGTTTGAGCATCTCCTTGTGCTCGGGCAAGTGAAATTTCTGATATGATATTTCCAATAAGGTCTCCAAGTTTAGGCATAAACTTAATTTTTAGTGTGAATAATTTGATCGAGATAGGTTTACAAAGCATCTAATAATGCTTGTAGCTTTGGAGGCAATTCTTCTTGCACGACTTTTATTCGTACATGCATTGAATAATCGTTTCCTGACAATTGGTTTTGTTTTCTTTTCTTTTTGGCAACATATGCCCACAGAGCCGGTTGTTTGTCTTCAACTAAGTTGCTTAATCCATTCTCTTGCGCATGTAATGTTGTAATGCGGGCATCAAATTTTATTTCCACCTCATTAATACGCAGATTGGGTATCGGAATCAACGAGAGTAACGGAACTGAAAATTCCTGAGATGAATTTAATGCCGAAGATGTACCTGTAGCAGGTGGAGAAGAAAAACGAAGCGTTTTAGGTATACTTCGCGTAACAAGTTTGTCTCCTTCATATTCCTCGCTAATTTCAAAACCTGTATTATATATAAAATCGGCACAACTTTTTGCAGCAAGTGCCTGAGCTTCTATCGTGGATAAAAGAGGTGCACCTATAAGCATTCTGAAATTATGACTGGAAAGCTCATATGGTTGTTTCATAATAGTTTGTATTTTATATAACCGATGCCCATATAAGGCATCGGTTATTATTTAATTCTCATACAGTAAATTTATTTAGTTACATGTGTTGGAGCTGGCTGTGTAACCGGTTTAGACAGAATACAGTTTTCAAGTATATTGAGAACTTTTTCCATTCCGGCCGGCATTTCATCTTGCACGGCTCTTACATGAATCTGAAGTGAATAGGTTCTATCTACTTTGCTTCCGGAATTTGTTGTTTTCTGAAATGAAGTAGAAACTTTCATCTTTGCAGATCCCCATCCCCAACCGGCTTTCGCTTCAACGGATGCATCAACACCTAGTTTGGTCGATTGGTCTGAATATTCAACAGAATCAATTTTTGCATTAAAGTCAATAGTTGTCTCTTCTACACGAATAAATGGAATTGGCAACATTGTCAGAATTGGAACTGTTAATTCTTGGTCGACTATTTTAGCCAATACTTCTGGCGTTGCCGGAGTGATAACAGTGCCATCTTTGTCTTTAACTTCTGCTTGCGCAGGTTGATAAGGAGTGACTTCCTTCGGATACTTAAATGTTACATAAACAGGATCGTAAGTATCTGGTTTAAATCCAACTTCCTTAATGAACTTTACAGAGGTCATAGCTGCTTGTGTCTGTGCCTCTACAACTGCGATGAGCGGACCTCCAATCATAGATTTAAAATCAATGCTCGATAATTCTTGACCTGGTGTTGGCATAATTGTACATTTAAAGTTTTAACTAAACAATTTAAACATCCAAATCCCTATAAATAAGGATACTATACATAAAACACAAATACAATTATAAAGTTGATCATTTCATATACCATTTCATTGTTTTAACAACGAGTTTATGAATACATTAGAGATCAATATAGAAACAAATAGCTTGACATTTTTGTTATTGATACGATAGTCGTACAAAGAGGTATTGATATAGATAAACAAAATAAATATACGCGGAAGAATTAAAAGATGAATAGAAGATAAAGTGTTTGAGAAAAATTGCATACAAGTGTTTTGTGTTGGAATGTTAATTCGGGTACCACGCGAATTCGAGAAAAACTGAACAATGCATTATGTGAGTAGAGCATCTAGTATCTTGCATTTTATCACCTTTGGTTAGATTAGTATTATATAAATAGAGGATCCGTATTTGTATATAAATGTCTTACTGAAGCTACTCTTCTTTGATTACAAAACTATATTATCCTTGTTTTGACGTATGGGTATTTCAATGGCGACTATCTCATTTTTATTCCTCTCCTTTCACATCTAGTTTTCACTAATTTAGACTATGCAGTATGACCACAATTAAAATAAACGCACAAGGCGATGAGGTTGTTATATTACAACAATTGCTTGATAAATGGGGATATCATGTTTTGTGTAATGGCATATTTGATGAGGTTACAGATAAAGCTGTAAAAGCATATCAGAAAGCCTGGAATCTCACGATTGATGGCATAGTGGGTCCTAAAACCTGGAAATGCTTACTTGATGAAACTGCTTTAAATACTGCAAAACTACGAGTTACTGAAGAGGATTTAATCCAAGCTACACAAATATTAAACGTTGATCTGGCAGCAATAAAAGCAGTAAAATTGATTGAATCAGGAAGGCAAGGTGGTTTCATCGATTCAGCACATCCAACAATCTTATTTGAAGGTCATATCTTTTGGAAACTTTTAAAACAAAAAGGGATAAACCCTATTCATATTACGAATGGAAATGAAGATATACTTTATCCAAAGTGGACAAAAAAGTTTTATAAAGGAGGCATTAAAGAATACCAAAGACTTGAAAAAGCTAAACTAATTGATGAAGATAGTGCTTTATGCTCTGCGAGTTGGGGGTTATTTCAAATTCTAGGTTCAAATTACAAATCATGTAACTGCAATTCCGTAAAAGAATTCGTAACAAAAATGTCAATGAATGAAGGGGAACAGCTGAGATTACTCATTTCGTTCCTTAAAAATAGTGGATGGGACGTTTATTTAAGAGCTCACAATTGGGCTGAATTTGCCAAACATTATAATGGACCAATCTATGCAGCAAATCAATATGATGTAAGACTAAAAGCTGCTTACGATAATTATTCTCAAAATCCTTAAGCTAGATATTAGCGCATTTAATTACACACAATAAATGATTATATATGAAAAATATAGATGTGCATTGTCACTTATTTAATAGTGAAATTGCAAGTTTTAGAATTTTATGGGATCTTGCTCTTAGCATCATTCACACTAGAGATTTCAAGACTACTAATACAATTGAACGTAAAGGCTCAGCCAAAGAGCCTGCCAATAAATTGAAACTCTTATTCTTATTATTTCAGAAATCTAGTGCCGTATTAAAGTATCTAGAGAAGTACGAACCAAACACAATCTTTGCTCCATTGATGTTTGACCTTAAATATGCTGCTGAGTCAAGTGAAGCTCAAGCAACGATAAAGGAATTAGTTCAAACTATACAGGATGAGATCAATTCTATGCAAAATGAAAAATCTCTAGAAAGTAATAACTTTACGCTTTCTAAAGATCCTATTTTGGATGACAAGATTGATTTTTATAAAACGATTATAAAGAACACGAGTAGAAATTATGATCTAGATTCGAACAAAGAAAAAGCATTCGGATTCTTTAGTTTCAAAAAAGACACATTTGATGATCAATACAATCAGCTTGTGCAACTGAAGCTAAATAATCCCCATACTATTATGCCTTTTATTGCTGTAGATCCTAGACGCCCCGACATTTATGAAAGAATGGTTACTGCCATTGAGCGAGATGGTTTTTGCGGGGTGAAATTATATTGCCCCAATGGTTATTCTCCGCTAGATCCACGCTTGGAGAATGTCTATAAATATTGCATCGAACATCAGATTCCTATTACTGCTCACTGCTCGTATGGTGGAGTTGCTACTGCTGAAAACAGTCTTGACATAAAAGGTGCATATTTTCACAACGGAAAAATTGAATACGGAAACAAACACATTCAATTTAAAATGAAACTAACGGGAGTTGATGGCATTGAAGAGCGTGCATATGCCCTTAATCATCCTGCATTGTGGAATGAAGTATTAGAAAAAAACAAAGGCTTAATTCTGAACTTAGCACATATGGGTGCAAGAACGACGAATGATATGAATCTTCGCTATGAATGGACATATTTAATTGTACTAATGATGCAAAAGTATGAAACCTTATATACTGATGTTTCATGCAGAACTGATAAAGAAACTCTACAAAAACTCTGGGAGATTGCAAATGAGGGAGATAAAAATTGTGAGTTTAGTCTGAAGGTTACCGATCGAGTAATGTTTGGAACAGACTTCTGGCTTAGTATGCTAAGTGAAAACCTACAAACTCATCTAAGCAACTTTGATGAAGTCTTTCAAAATGATTCAAACACATTACAACGACTGAAACAAATAAATCCGGCTCGATTTCTAAAACTATAATTTTAAGATGTATGAAACAACTATTACTTGAACGGATTCAAAAAGAAGCGACATATACTCTCGGCAAATTATATATTGACGGCATATATTACTGCGATACATTAGAGGATCCTGATCGGGGTTTAGATGATAATATGGATTTATTAGAAATCAAAAAAATAAAAGTAAAGAATAATACCGCCATTCCTACAGGGACTTACACAATAGATCTCAACAAGGTGAGCCCTAAATTTAAAGATAGGGATTGGGCTCAATGCTGCGATGGGAAAATACCTCGTCTCAACAATGTAAAAGGTTTTGAAGCTGTATTAATTCATGTCGGCAATTCTCCCAAGAATACTTCGGGTTGTATTCTGGTGGGAACGAGTAATAACATGGGAGGACTTATTAATTCTAGTAATGCATTTAAAGATCTTATGAAAAGACTGAATTCTGCAACAGATCTTGTTCTTACTATTAAATAAAAAGTATCAAGTATTAGAAAGTTGAATTCAGGATAATATTTCACCATAAATATTTTGTGTTTATGGTGAAATATTTTTTTAATAAAAATATTCAATCAATCTCATCATCATCTACTACTTAATAAGATTATACAATATTTTAGTTACATTACACAACCGCTTTAACATTATCAATCTATTATTTTGCTTTTGTAATTAAGACAGAGCTTAATAAAACCAACCACATATTAACATGTGTATTCTAAACACCATGAAATTATGAACAAAACCAAATTTCTAAGAAGTTCGTACGCACAACTCTTAATTTCTAATCGAAAAGAAATATTGTGCTTTTCTTCTATTGTGTTATTATCTACCAGCCCCTCGGCCTTCGCCTTGGAAACAGATCATTTAAACCCAATAAGTCTAGAGCAAACACAACGACAGAAACAAGCCATTAAAGGAAATGTCAAAGACTCAAATGGGGAACCTGTAATCGGAGCCAACGTGAAAGCCTTAGGAACAACCGATGGTACAATTACCGATTTTGATGGAAATTTTGAGATTCAAACTACACCTGGCACTACACTACAAGTTTCATATATTGGATATCAATCACAAAATGTAACTGCTCAAGCTGGGAGACCTCTAATTGTTGTCTTAGCTGAAGACACCGAAAACTTGGACGAAGTCGTTGTTGTAGGTTATGGTACACAACGAAAGTCTGACGTTACTGGCTCTATTTCAGTAGCCACTGCGGAAGATATATTAAAGACTCCGGCATTTAATGCACTCGATGGTCTAAAAGGCAAGGCTGCAGGTGTTAACATCTTTACAAATTCCGGACAACCCGGAGGAAATACCCGTGTAATTATTCGTGGTATCGGAACTATTAATTCTTCATCAAACCCTTTATATGTTGTTGATGGAGTGGTAATGGAAGAGTTTCAATATTTAAACCCGAATGATATTGAACGAATGGAGGTGCTAAAAGATGCATCATCTACTGCTATTTATGGTGCTCGTGGTGCTAATGGTGTAATCCTCGTAACAACTAAACGTGGAAATAAGAAAGAAGGGTCGACTGTTTCATATAATGGATATGTAAGTCTATCGCATAGAGCAAGTACAATGGATGTTATGGACTCTAATCAATTCATGGAGGCTATGCGCACCAGTTACCAAAATGCAAATACATATTATGGTAAACAAGCAGAATTACTATTAAATGACAGAAACTTGTTTGATGCAAATGGGAATCCTCTATACAATACAAATTGGCAAGATGAAGCAACACGTACTGCTTTCTCTCAAAACCATCAACTAAATATTCTTCACGGTGGAAAAAATACATCCATGGGTGCATTTTTGAACTTTACTGACGAACAAGGCATTATGCTTAATTCTTGGATGAAGCGGATCAATGCTAAAATGGCTTTTGACGCAAAACCTATGAAGTGGCTTTCTACTGGAGTAAATGTATTGGTTAATCATACCTGGGCTAATGAAGCAGAGGAAACAGGGGGAGGACAAGTAGCACGTCGTACTATGATTGAAATGCCACCTATCTTTCCTGTTAAGTTTCCTGATGGAGTTTGGTCAAATTCATTTTCATCAACAGACGAATTTGGTTTTGAGGCAATGGCAAATCCAGTGCATGTGCTCGAAACACAAAAACGCAATCGATATAGAACTCAAATCTTTGGTAATGCAGCTTTAACTTTTCATATACTCCCATCACTTGAGTTAAGAACCCAGATTGGTGTAGATGGACACTTAAATACAACTAAGGAATATAGCCCTAAGGACTTAATAAATATCTCAGCACCCAACGGGAGAGCGTATATCAGTAATAATGATTGGCTCTATTGGCAAGAGGAAACCTTCTTAACTTACAATAATGTGTTTGGAAAACATCGTCTCAATGGTGTATTAGGAATGTCTTGGCAAGCTCGTACATCTACAGGAAATAGTACACAAAGTGAAGGATTTGCTGACGATTTCTTTGGCTATGATAACATTGGTGCAGGTACCTCTCCTTCATCTCCTAGCTCATGGTACGACAAATGGGCTATGAACTCTTATTTTTTACGAGCTGGTTATACATATAATGATCGCTATTTAGCCACTGTTACAGCTAGAGTTGATGGTTCCTCTAAATTTGGAAAAAACAACAAGTATGCATTCTTTCCTTCAATAGGATTAGGTTGGATCATCTCAAACGAATCATTCATGAAGAATGCTACTTGGATAGATCAACTAAAATTACATACTAGCTATGGTGTTACAGGGAATAGTGAAATCGGTGTATACAGATCGCTAGCAACAATTGCATCTGGAACTATATTACAAAACGGAAATAGACAACCAAGCAGCTATGTTACACGCTTACCAAACCCTGATTTAAAATGGGAGAAAACTGAACAGTTCGATATTGGTTTTAACATCAATATGTTTGCTAATCGGGTTAATTTCGAGACATCATATTATCACAAACTTACAAAAGATCTATTACTTAATAGACCTGTTCCGCATAGCACCGGATTCTCATCGGTAATTGATAACATCGGCAGTGTAAAGAATCAAGGTCTTGAGTTTATGCTTAACACAGTGAATGTACAAACAAAAGATTTTAGATGGAGTTCTACAATCAATCTCAACTGGAACAAAAATGAGGTCGTAAAACTTGGAGCCAATAACGAGGACATTGAACCTGGACCATGGTGGGTTTCTGGAAGTCAAATACGCTTATCCGTTGGACAACCTCTTAGCTCTTTTTATGGCTACGAACGCTTAGGTATTTGGAGCGTAGATGAAGCTGAAGAAGCAGCAAAAGTAGGAGCCAAACCAGGAGAAGCTAAACGATCAAAAGATAAAAAATTTCTGGGCAAGGGGCTTCCTGATGTAACAGGCAGCTTTTCGAATAAATTTTCCTATAAAAACTTCGATCTGACTTTCGACTTACAATATGCTTGGGGAGTTGATATTCTACAACAATATATGCACTCTGTAGAGGATCGTTTTGGATACGCTAACGGCTTAAGCACCATATTAACAGAAGCTTGGTCTCCTCAAAATCCTAACACAATGATCCAAGCTGTTCGTAATGCTCCACTTACAGGCCAAAGCTCTGAGCTTGATTCGCATTGGGTATGCAATGGATCATATCTTCGTGCAAACTTAATACAATTAGGATATACATTTGATCGAGTTACATTGGATAGAATAAAACTCGATGCATTACGTATTTACTTCAGTATAAATAATGCGTTCGTGATTCATTCTAAAGATTTCAAAGGATTTGATCCCGAAGGTAGTTCGTACGGTGGAGATCAATGGGGGCAAAATATGTTTTTCTTCCAGTATCCTAAACCTCGAACATTTACATTAGGCTTGAATATTACATTCTAATTCATAAATCGATTCATATGATCTTTCAAAATATTTTCAGATATACAGGGTTAGTGCTTCTTTCCGGATTTATTTCATGTAATGATTTCCTAGAAGAAAAACCTAAAAGTGAGATGAACACAGATCAATTCTTTTCATCTGCTCAACATGCCTATAGTGCTGTAAATTCGCTATATCGCACCGGAGTCCCAGAATTCTACAACGCAGGAAGTGCATATATGGGACCTACAATTATGCTTGATGGATACTTATCTGGTTTCTTTGATAATGAATATAAAGGTCAAGAAGTCGTGATCTTGTATTGTCAGAATCTTAATTTAACTTCCAAAAATTCTGCTGGTGTAATGGATGGTGTATGGGACCCATGTTATCGAGCAATTTCAAGAGCGAATTTCGCAATCAAAAATATTGCAAGAACACCAGGATTAAGCGACACCGAAAAAAATCAATTACTAGCAACAGCTCGATTCTTTAGAGCTATGAATTACTTTCATCTAGTTAAGTTTTTTGGTGATGTCCCATTAATTACTGACCCATATGAATCTCTAGATAATTTGTATGTTGCACGTGAACCTTCATCAAATATCTATAAGTTAATTATTGAGGACTTGATCTTTTCCGTTGAAAACGGAGAACTAAAAGATGAGGCATTTACTAAAAATGGATTCAAAATTTCGAAAGGAACAGTACAAACATTACTTGCGAATGTTTATTTAAATCTAAGTGGTTATCCTTTGCAAGAAAACAATTATGCTAACGCTGCCGCAGTTGCTCGTGAGGTGATTAACAGTGGAAAATATGCATTGATTGAAAATGGCAATACTCCAGAAACTACTGCTTATAACACAATTAGAACAACAGATGATTCTAATGAATATATATACTCAATAGAGTATGATGCAACAATAGCTAGTGCAGGTTGGAGACCTACATATTCCTTTCCTAACAAAGCTGCAACATGGGGTGTATTTAAATATTCAATAACGTGCAATGCATACAGACCTGTTGATGAATTTTTGAATATTTATAATCCGAAGTCAGACCTTCGCATTCAAGAAAAACAGTTTTTCCACTCATCGTTCACTTATACAAAGAATGACAAAGAAATAACTGAAAATTTCATAACATCACCTTATATATGGTATAATGAAGAAGCAATGCTTCAAACTGGTCGTTCTGGAAAAGACGTTGTAGTCTACCGATATCCTGAGGTCTTATTGATCGCTGCTGAAGCTATTGCTAAAACAGAAGGTGTCACTGCTGAAGCTGCTGAATATTTAGCACAGGTAAAAGCTAGAGCATCTCTAAATGAGACTAAGCAGGAAATTACCAATAGCCTGATAGCGATGAATACGGAAGACTTTATAGAGGAAATATGGAGTGAACGTCTACGTGAATTTCCTCTTGAAAACAAAGTTTGGTGGGATATCCAACGTACTCGTAAATACCCAAAAACAGATTCTAATAATAAAGGTTTTGTATCTTTTATCAATGTTATTGGTGCAAAAAATCCATGGGGTAGTATTTATAATGAAGCTAATTTATTGTGGCCTATTTCAGATAATGAGATACAGCGCAATCCAAATCTTAGTCAAAATGAAGGATATTAATTAAGATTGATTGTTTCATAAAATATAAAACAGAAAATGTCTTTAAAATAATCAAGATATAGATAGTCAAAAAAAAAGTCCCAACCTTTAAAACAAGGTTGGGACTTTTTATCTGATATTATTGTTGATTATGCTTCTTTGATTGCGATAACCTCAATTTCTACAAGACCATTTTTTGGTAGTGTTTTTACTGCTACAGCAGAACGTGCAGGGAAAGTTCCTTCAAATTTAGAAGCATAAACTTCGTTCATTTCTGCGAATGTAGCCATATCTGCTAGAAACACTGTTGTTTTAACTACATCGTTGATAGAGAAGCCTGCTTCTGAAAGGATAGCATTGATATTAACAAAAGCTTGTTCTGTTTGTTCTTTTACTCCACCTGCAACAAAATCGCCAGTAGCCGGATCAATACCTAATTGTCCTGATGCAAATAAAGTGTTACCAACTTGTACTGCTTGGCTGTATGGTCCAATAGCTGCAGGAGCCTGAGTTGTAGAAATTGTCTTTCTCATCGTGTTTAGTGTTTTTATTTTCATTATATAATTTGCCATGTAACAAATTATTATTTCTTGCAAATATAGATATTCTTAGTTAAAAGCCCAACCTGAAAGTATATGATTAGCTATATTCAAATATAGAAAAGAAATTTGCGTCTCATATTTTTGTCCCTATATAAAAAACATATCCAAAATAATTTTTATATCTATCATATATATCAATCTCATCTCTTAATGCCTGAAGAAACTGATCAACATGCTCGTTCCCTTTATACGTTACTTCATATTCCCGAATCTGAGCCTTGATATGATCATAATAATTAAGAGTCCAAGCTTCTTCGGAAATTGTAAAATGAGCATCTGTTTTATATCCACATGATCCCAGAATCTGGATATTCTCTGAAATAGTTTTTATACTTGGATAGTTCGTTTTCCAAAAATCTTCAACCTCTTGTGGACGTGTCTCCGTAAGCCATGAAATTTCACTCACTACAATCATACCACCGACCTTAAGCAATCTATACCAAGATAGTAATGCCTGCTCAAATCCTAAAATATAAGCGCTGCCTTCGGCCCAGATAAGATCAATCTGATTATCTGCTAAAGGTAATGAATCCATAGAAGCTTCTAATGTAGATACACGACTTCCAAATACTCTTGTCCGTTCAGTAACAATCTGGAGCAAATCGATTGATAAATCAGTTGCAATAATTTTCGCAGTTGTTGTATTTGCTAAAACCATTGTTTGTTGACCTGTTCCACATCCAATATCAAGAATGGTAGAGTTTGGATTTAGAGGAACAATAAATTGTAGTGCCTTACGAGTCTCATCGTCACTACCGGGACCTTGTCGCTCTATATTTTTAAAAAATGAAATAAGAATATTCTCGTTAAAAGATTGTTCTGTATTAATAATCTCAGACATAGTTCTATTATTATCTTATGATGAATTATTTGAAATTAAAGTATTACAAAGTCTAAAAGTCTATAATAAAAAAGCATTCCCGTAAGTAACGTTAATTACTTAAGGAATGCTTTTATAGGGTATGATATAAAACTAAATCTTACTTGTTTTCAAGCATACGCTGACGTACTACTTCGTAGATCAAAATAGATGATGCTACCGATACGTTTAATGAGCCAATTGTTCCAAATTGAGGGATTGTTACAATTTTATCGCAAATACGGATGTTTTCCATAGATACACCTGTATCTTCAGCTCCCATTACAATAGCAATAGGTCCTTGCATACTTGCTTCAGTATATAGCTCTGCTCCTTTTTCGCTTGCAGCTACCACTGTAAAGCCACAATCTTTCAAAAAACGAATCGACTGATTGATGCTTTTTTCTTTACA
>DLYT01000146.1:24342-38925 GCA_003447595.1 Porphyromonadaceae bacterium | reverse complement strand
GATACACTTCCTTTCGAAGGAATTACGATTGCATCTACGCCTGCACACTCACATGTACGAGCAATTGCACCGAAATTACGAACATCAGTAATACCATCTAACAATACGATGAATGGATCTTTTCCTTGCTCGTATACAAACGGTACGATATCTTCTAGTCTTTGGTATGTAACAGCCGATACAAACGCAATCACACCTTGGTGATTTTTACGTGTGATACGGTCTAGTCTTTCTTGTGGTACACGTTGTACCTGGATCTCACGACCTCTTAATACTTCGAATAGTTCTTTAGATAGATCTCCTTGTAACTCACGTTTCACAAGGATTTTATCAATTTCTTTATCTGCTTGAACAGCTTCGATTACGGCACGAATACCGAAAATTATTTCGTTTTCTTTCATATACTTGTTTGAATGTGGGTGCAAAAATAGTAATTCGCGAGCAGATCCACAAAGATCCTACCACGAAGGATGAATACGTTAAGTTAATTTCGCAATAGCAGATCGCGAGCATTCGCTAAAGCCGAATCTGTAAGTGCCGAACCACTCAACATACGAGCTAACTCCTCTACCCTTTCGTCGAACGTTAGGCGACGAATACTCGTAACGGTAGCATCTTCACGATCTTCTTTGTACACAAAATAATGCTCTGCTCCTTTCGAAGCTACCTGCGGAAGGTGAGTAATGGTAAACACCTGCATGTTGTGTCCCAGCTCTTTCATGATATCACCCATTTTGTCGGCAACTTCACCTGAAACCCCTGTATCGATTTCATCGAATACAATGGTTGGTAAAGCCATTATTCCTGAGATTAGGGCTTTAACACATAGCATTAATCGGGAAATTTCTCCACCAGATGCGGTTTGTTCTACCGGTTGTAGCGGTGCATTCTTATTAGCGGAGAATAAGAAACGAATTTGATCAAGACCATCGCTTTCAGGGTTTTCACGTGTAGAGAACTCTACGTTGAAACGTGCATTTGGCATTCCTAAAATTGAAACTTTCTCAACAAGATCATTTTCGAATGTAATCGCAGCTTCTTGTCGCAGTCTAGAAAGTTGCTGTCCTGTTTGCACAACCTGCTGATAAGCCTTTTGCTTCTTTTCCTCAACCTCTACAATTGCATCTTCATAAGAATTGATGGTTTGAAGTTGTTTTTCAAACTGATCACGAAGTTCGATCAACTGGTCTGTTGATGAAGCACGATGCTTTTGCTGCAAGCTATTGAGTAGATTCAATCGATCATCGACCCATTCGAGACGTTCAGGATTAAACTCAACTTCCTCTATTTGTGATTCAATCTCCGACATCAGGTCCTTTAGATCAATATATGAACTTTCGAGACGATTTTCAACCTCTTCTGCTTTTGCAAAATACTTTCCAGATTGATGAGCATATCCTTTTGCCGTCTTCAGCATCGACACAATACCAGACTCATCGTTATCGAGTAATTGCAAAATCTTATACAGTGAAGCCTTTATCTCCTCAGCGTGTGTGAGTTTTTCTTGCTCAGACTCGAGCTCCTCTTGCTCGCCATCAATCAAGTTTGCTTCGCTTAATTGAGTGTATTGGAAATTAATATAGTCTTCTTCTTGTTTTGATTTCTCTGCTTCGTCGACAAGACGTTTGTGCTCTTTGTCGAGTTTATTATACGCTTTATATTCTTGCTTATATTGTTGCAATAAAGAGTCTGACTTTGCCACTACATCAATAACATTAAGCTGAAAATGAGTATTCCCCAACAACAAGTTTTGATGTTGAGAGTGAATATCGATCAGCATAGTGCCTAGATCTTTCAATTGAGTAAGTGACACCGGTGTATCGTTGATAAACGAACGAGACTTTCCATTGGTCATTACCTCTCGACGAATAAGACAATATTCTTTATCATACTCAAGATCGTTATCGGTAAAAAAATCTTCAAGATGATAAGAAGAAAGGTCAAATATTGCCTCAATTGTGCATTTAGAAGCTCCGTGCTTGATACTTTTCACATCAGCACGCTGCCCTAACACCAAGGATAGAGCTCCAAGTATAATGGATTTACCAGCTCCGGTTTCACCTGTAATGACCGAAAGGCCATTGGTAAACTCTATCTCGAGCTGATCGATTAGCGCATAATTCTGTATATACAGAGACTTTAGCATAGGTTACTTTTTTGCGTATAAACGTGTTTGAAGAAAATCAATGATATCTCCGGCAACTTTTTGTTTCGATTTCAATGAGTACTCTTTTGCCTCTCCGCAATTTGAGATAATGGTTACTTTATTTGTATCGCACTGAAAACCGGCACCTTCTTGTTGAAGAGAATTAAGCACGATAAAATCAAGATTCTTACGCTGCAATTTTGCTTGAGCATTTTGCATCTCATTATTTGTTTCAAGTGCAAAACCGGCTAATACCTGATCTGGGCGTTTTAACTTTCCAAGTTCAGCAGCAATGTCTTTATTGGGAACTAAACGAAGTGTCATTTCGCCGGTTTGCTCACGCTTAATTTTTTGCGTAGCTTCTGTCTCAGGTCTGTAATCGGCAACAGCTGCACAAAGAATGGCTGCATCAGCATCAGGAAACTGTTCTACACTTGCTTGATACATTTGTTGTGCACTCTCTACATCGATACGTTTGATAGATGGGTGTACTGTTTTGAGAGAAACCGGACCTGCTATTAATACCACTTCGGCTCCTCGTTCAGCGCAAGCCTCGGCTAGCGCAAAACCCATCTTTCCGGAAGAGTAATTGCCAATGAAACGTACAGGATCTATCTTTTCATAAGTTGGCCCCGCCGTTATGATTACTTTTTTTTTTTTAGAGATTCCTCTTGAGCAAAAAATGCTTCGAGTTTTGCTACAATATTATCAGGCTCTTCCATGCGTCCTTTTCCTTGCAAATGGCTCGCCAATTCTCCAAAGCCAGGTTCGATAATATGATTTCCGTAGCTTTCTAAAATATCAAGATTACGTTTTGTAGAAGGATGTGCAAACATATCAAGGTCCATTGCCGGAGCAACAAACACTGGTGCTTTACATGACATGTAACAAGTAATTAGCATATTATCTGCAATACCATTAGCCATCTTACCTAGTGTAGAAGCTGTAGCCGGTGCCACGACCATTGCATCAGCCCATAAACCTAAGTCAACATGGCTATGCCATGAACCATCTGTGTGTGCAAAGAATTCGCTTAATACAGGACGTCCGCTCAAAGCTGATAATGTAACTGGTGTAATGAATTCTTTACCTGACGGTGTTATTACAACTTGTACCTCGGCTCCTTTTTTAACGAATGATCTTACCAAATAAGCTGCTTTATATGCAGCAATACTTCCTGTTACGCCTAATATGATTTTCTTTCCTTTCAACATATTATTCTTTATTTAATCGAAGTCACAGCTTCATTGTGGTATAAACTCAAATGACCTCAAAAAGTGAAAGCTCAGGCTGTTGATAGATAACACAACAGCCTAAGCTTTTCTCTATATCAATTACTTATTGAATTCTCTTAGTTTGATTTTTGTCAACATCTGCTTGGTGTTAAGAGGGAAATCACCTTGCATCATCCATGCATAGTATCCTGGTTCTTGTTTTAGGATATCTGAAACAAGTTTACCTCTAAACTTACCAAAATTAAAGACTTCTTCTCCTTTATCGTTATAGATCATACGTCCGGCAAAGTCTACGTTGTTTGTAAAACATGAAAACTCCGATAAGAAGTTTACATCGTTTTGCAATTCCGGATAACGATCCAATTGCGATTTAAGAATTTCGTAAGTTGCACGTGTATCTGCCTCGGCAGAGTGTGCATCTTCTAAGGTTTTATCACAATAGAACTTATAAGCGGCCGAAAGTGTGCGCTGCTCCAATTTATGAAAAATTGTTTGAACATCGACAAACTTACGTTTGCTCAAGTCAATATCTACACCTGCACGCAAAAATTCTTCTGCAAGCAACGGAATATCGAAACGGTTCGAATTGTAGCCTGCAAGATCACAGCCCTCTATTTGAGTTGCTAGCGATTTTGCCAATGTTTTGAATGTTGGACACTCAGCGACATCGTCATCTGTAATCCCGTGTACAGCCGTTGCTTCTGCAGGAATAGGCATTTCGGGATTTACACGTCTTGTTTTAATCTCCTCATCGCCATTAGGATATACTTTAAGGTATGAGATCTCAACAATTCTATCTTTAGAGATATTAATCCCAGTTGTCTCCAAGTCGAAGAAAACGATTGGGTTCTTAAGGTTTAATTGCATTTGTAAAGAGAAAAATTAGTCATTCAACATCATTGGCATCAATAGCATTACAAGCTCTTCATCTGCCTCGTTAACCATAGGCACGATAAGACCCGCACGTGATGGATCTGCCAATTCTAATACAACCTCAGTAGCATTGATATTATTCAAAATCTCAATCAAATAAGAAGCCTTGAAACCAATACTTAGACTTACATCTCCATACTGGCAGCTAATACGCTCTTCAGCTGCGGTAGAAAAGTCGACGTCTTGTGCTGAGATAATGATTTGATCTGTCACTACCTGAAACTTAACAAGATTGCTCGACTGACTAGAGAATACAGATACACGCTTTAATGCATTAAGCAGCATGATTCTGTCTACGATTACTTTATGTGGATTTTCTTTTGGAATTACCGAGTTATAGTTTGGATAACGCCCTTCGATAAGACGACAAGTCATCTCAAAGTTTGGAACTTTGAATAATGCATTCTTATCATCAAAACGAACTTCAACTACCGAAGATTCTTTTGCCAAGATTCCCTTCAATAAGTTGGCTGGTTTCTTTGGAAGAATAAATGCCGCACGCTGTCCCGACTGCAAAGCCATATTTCTATACTTAACCAACTTGTGGCCATCTGAAGCTACGAATGTAAGATCATCTGGAGTAAGATCGAAATATACACCATTCATTACAGGACGAAGTTCATCATCGGCTGTTGCAAAGAATGTACGGTTGATACCACTCAACAACATTTGCGCATCGATGTTGAAAGATGCTGCATCTTCACTTAATGTTTTATATTCCGGATAGGTATCTCCACGCTGACCGATAAAGTTATATTTACCATTTTGAAAATAAATAAATACTTCCAAGTTTGAGTCGTCGATCGTGAATACCAGCGGTTGATCTGCTAATTCTTTTAAAGGATCTAGAAGTATCTTAGCAGAAACGGCAAAAACACCACTTCCCTCTACATTGTTTACTTCCAAAGATGTCACCATTCTTGTTTCCGCATCTGAAGCTGTAATTGAAAGTGTATTTCCTTGCAGATCGAACAGGAAGCTATCCAAGATAGGCAACGAGTTTTTTGATGCAATTACCTTGCTGATTTGTTGCAAATGCGACAACAAAGTCATACTTGATACCTCAAATTTCATATCCCTTGCTATTTATAATGTTTTTCTGATTATCAATTAAATGCACATATACCGTTTTAAAACAATATTTATGCATACAAATTTAATAAAAAAAAGAGAGACACCCTTTCGGACATCTCTCTTTTTATAAATTTCGTTGAGAATATTACTTTGAAAAGTATTCTTTCACGTTGTCATTAGGAACCATTTCTTCTTGAAATGTGTACGCTCCTGTCTTAGGAGATTTTACCATCTTGATAACTTTCGAAAAAGTACGTCCTTCTCCTTTTTTATACGATGCAACTGTTTTCTTTGCCATGATTCAATCTCCTAATTACTTAATTTCTTTGTGAAGTGTTACTTTCTTAAGAATTGGGTTGTATTTTTTCAACTCGATTCTTTGAGTAGTATTCTTTCTATTCTTTGTAGTAATATATCTAGATGTTCCTGGCATACCACTTTCTTTATGCTCTGTGCACTCTAGAATAACTTGCACTCTGTTACCTTTTGCTTTTTTTGCCATCTTTCAATTCTCCTCTGATTAAGCGTTTAAATGACCCTTTTCAGCGGCTTGTTTGATCGCTGCATCCAAGCCTAACTTATTAATAACACGCAAGCCTGCAGCAGAAATATTCAGGCTAACCCAACAATCTTGTTCTACCCAAAAGAACTTTTTTGTAAACAAGTTGACATTGAATTTACGTTTCGTTCTTCTCTTTGAGTGAGAAACGTTATTGCCAACCATTGCTTTTTTTCCGGTAATTTGACAAATTTTAGACATCGCTATCTTTTTTAATTGTTTTATTTTTAGCTGAATCCATCAGCTTATAATAATTCAGCGCAAAGTAAATCATTTTTTCTATTATGCAACTTTTCGAACAACAGTCATCCAAACCACTTCAGCTAGCATCCGCTGAAATAGAAAAAACCGTCTACTCTGGAAGGCGATACTACTTCTCTGATCACTTTACGAGCGCAAAGGTAATATTATTTTTGATATTTACAACCCGCAAATGCGCATATTTTTTCATTTCTTGAGATCTTCTTTGATAAAATCATAGAGCATCAACAATGCATTACTAACACTTCGCTGTATATTTTGCTCACGATCAATACCAAAGCGAAAACAGTGAGATTTTACAGCAACTTTAGAGGCAACAGCAATCCAAACGGTCCCCACAGGTTTTTCTGCACTTCCGCCATCAGGCCCGGCAATTCCGGAGGTCGCAACAGCATAATCTACATCTAAAGCCTTGACTACACCTTGAGCCATCTGCTCAACTACCGGCTCACTAACCGCACCGTAATTCAGAAGATCATCCTCTTTAACACCTAGCACTGCACGCTTCACATCATTGTGATAAGAAACGACACTACCTTTATAATAAGCTGATGATCCGGAGTTGGCCGTAATCGATGCAGCAATTGCCCCACCTGTACAACTCTCGGCAGTCGCCATATATTTTCCTGAATCCAGCAAAAGCTGACCAATCACGCGCTGCAACGAAATATCGTCGTGTGCGAAGATTGAATCTCCTAGCAATCCTTCTAGTTTTTGCAAACACTCGTCTGCAATCTGATTGCATTCAGTTTTATCTTGCAAATAAACAGAAATACGAAGCCGAATCATCCCATATGAAGGAAGATAAGCAAGCTTGGCTTTATAAGAAAGCTCTGCCTCAAAATCGGCCAAATAGATTGCGAGGGCTGACTCAGTATACCCTTTCACCCATACAGTACGATGCGCAACATACAGATCTTGCCTATACTGTGCTGCAATACGTGGAAGGATACATTCTTGCATAGCCCACTTCATTTCCGAAGGAACACCGGGTAAAGAGACCACTACCTTTCCATCAGTTTCAAACCATGTGATAGGAGCTGTACCAACTGCATTGACAAATACAACTGCATTTTCAGGAACATAAGCTTGACTATAAGTAAGCTCATTCATCGACTTTCCCCATTTCACAAACATCGATTCGTTCGAAACCAACACGTCTTGATTAAGTACCAAACGCGTTTTGAAGTAATCGCATAAAACCTTTTTCGTAATATCGTCTTTAGTAGGACCCAATCCCCCTGTTAAGAAAACGATATCAGACCGAAGCAAAGCCAAATCCAATGCATTTATGATTTCAGCGGCATCGTCTCCAATAGCCATTTTTCGCACTACCCTTACCCCTGCCGGCTCTAAAGCTTTTGCCATCCAAGCAGAGTTCGTATCAACAACCTGCCCAATCAGCAACTCGTCTCCTATTGTTATAATTTCTGCATTCATGATATACTTGAGTTATCTCATTATAATAGCAGATAAAACAGCTCTTTTGTTTACATTGTCACACGTGCATACGGAGCTGCATCCATACCACAAAAATCTTGATCGAAGTACTTATAATAACCAGTAATAGCAACCATTGCCGCATTATCAGTCGTATAAGCAAATTTCGGAATATGTATTTTCCAACCAAATCGTTTTGCGTGATCTTCAAAAGCTGCACGTAATCCTGAGTTTGCCGAAACACCACCAGCCACTGCAACTTCTTTAATTCCTAGATCTTTTGCCGCTTTACGCAACTTATCCATCAATATTTCGATCACAGTATATTGTAGCGAAGCACACAAATCAGCTTTATTTTCTTCAATAAAGTTTGGATTCTCTTTTAAATGATCTCTCAATAGATACAAGAAAGAAGTCTTCAGTCCGCTAAAGCTATAATTATAACCCGGAATATGTGGTTTATTAAATTTGAACGCAAGCGGATTCCCTTCTTTAGCAAGACGATCTACTACAGGTCCTCCCGGATAGCCAAGCCCCATTACTTTTGCACATTTATCAAAAGCCTCTCCTGCTGCATCATCGATCGTTTGGCCAATCACTTCCATTTCGCTATGAGAGCGCAATAATATAATCTGTGAATTACCACCCGAAACCAACAAACACAAAAATGGGAAACTAGGTTGATCCTTGTCAGCTTCATCTTCTTTGATAAAGTGTGCCAACACGTGTGCTTGCAAGTGATTGATATCAATCATCGGTATATTTAACGATGCCGCAAAACCTTTAGCAAATGAAGTCCCAACCAGTAGCGAGCCCATCAACCCGGGACCACGTGTAAAAGCAATAGCTGAGAGCTCCGATTTATCCACACCGGCACGCTTAAGTGCCTCGGATACAACCGGTATTATATTTTGTTGATGAGCGCGTGAAGCCAACTCGGGTACTACACCTCCATACGCCTCATGCACAGCCTGACTAGAGATTACATTCGACAAAATAACGCCGTTTCTAATCACCGATGCTGATGTATCATCACAAGAAGATTCTATCCCTAATATCGTAACGTCCATACTTCTATTTTTTTATGCAAATAAACAAAATCTATCGCTAATTTGTCGTAGTTTTGTGATTAAAATAAGATAAAGATATCAGAGGAATTAAATATATACTAATCGCGCTGCTTTCCCTTGTATGGATATTTTATGCAGCTCCAACCCTACTCCTGAAAATACCATTTGTTCAGGAGAAGGTGGCTTCTATTGCCTCGAACGAACTAAAAAAAATCCTACACACTGACGTTTCGATAGGTAGAGTTAACTTCACTCCTTTTTCTCGTATTGTACTAGAAAACTTGTATCTACAAGATCAACAGGGTGATTCGTTATTTACAGCCAATCACGTCTCTGCTGCGCTGGATATACTTCCGCTTTTCGAGGGAAAATTATCGTTTTCGTCAATCAGACTTTTAGGATTGGACGTAAGACTGGCCAAAGAAACGCCACAATCACCGTTGAACCTCAAGTTTGTCATTGATGCTTTTGCGAGTAAGGATACCGTGAAGAAAGAGAAAAAGCTTATCGATCTTTGCTTCAATTCTGTAGCAATCAGACGTAGTAAATTTTCATATCATGTCAAGAACGCACCACAAACGCCAGGCAAGTTCAATGCCAAACATGTTGATATCGAAAACATCAGTGCCAAAATTTCGCTCAAAGCGATAAGCAAAGATTCGATTGATGCACAAATCGAACGATTAAGTCTTGACGAAGCATCAGGTGTACACTTAAACAAGTTAGCCTTAGACGTCAAAGCCAATCGAGATGGTGCGTTGCTTTCTAATCTAACCATTAAACTTCCGAATACAGATTTCACAATCAACAACACAAGCATACATTACTCGGGGATCGATAGTATTTCCGGTATTGTAGAGTATGCACCTATTCAACTAAACATTGCTCCATCAAGGATTACGCCCAAAGACATCTCGGCGTTTGTTCCTGCGCTGCGAAACTTTACGGAATCAATTGACTTATCAGGACATGCAGATGGCTCGATCAACAACATCGATCTAAATCAGCTAACCCTTCGCTACGGAGATATGATGTTCTTTCAAGGTGCTATGAATCTGAAAGGAATCAGACATCCGGAAGAAGCTTACATATTCGGTTCTGTAAAAAATATGTTTATTACTACCGAAGGTGTAAATCGTATCGTAAATAACTTCTCAGACAAAAAGGTAGTACTACCTCAAGAGGTCGAAAAGCTTGGAATAATTCGATTTGATGGAGAGATATCAGGCTTCTTCGACAATTTGGTTGCCTTTGGTAAATTTAGAACGGATGTAGGTTCTATCCGTACCGATATAAACATTGGTAGCGACAAAGATAATGGCATTGGAACATTCATCAAAGGAAAGCTTTCAACTTCAGACATAAAGCTGAATCAGCTCTTGAAAGAGAACAATCCGTTCGGTATTGTAAATCTAAACGTTGAGCTTAATGCCGTTCGCCCTATAAATGGAGATATACATGGAGATGTAAACGCAAACATCAAGCAGTTTGATTTCAAAGGTTATCGCTACAACAACATTAGTATTGTTGGAGCATTTGCACCGAAGGAATTTAACGGAAGCCTTATCATTGCAGATCCAAACGGTCAACTCTTCGCTACTGGTCTGTTTAGCAACATGGGCAAAGTTCCGGAGTTTAACTTCGAAGCTCAGCTACAAAACATCCGTCTCGATAGTTTGCATTTGACCCAAAAATACGACACCCCGGAACTATCGGCTTCACTAAAGGCAAACTTCACCGGCAACAACATCGACAATCTTGAGGGAGACATCGAAATATCTGACTTAGGCTTTAAAACCGCACAAGATAGTTTCTTGGTAAAAAACCTAGACATTATCGCATCAGGAGTATCATCTGATCGCCACCTAAACATCAAGTCTGATATTCTAAATGCAGAAATATCGGGAGCATACTCATTCAAAACCATTGTTCCGAGTATCATGAACACGTTCCGCGAATATGTTCCGGCACTGATCAATGCAACTCAAAAGAATCTATCTACTGAGATAAATAATTTCTCGATGCAACTAACCATCGAGAACACAGAGCGTATCTCCTCTACCCTAAAGCTTCCTGTTACGATTGAGAATCAAGTACGCCTTCTGGCTCATTACAACAATAGCTATAACAAGTTCAGAGTAGAAGGATTTTTGCCCAAGTTCAGAGTAGGCAAAAGCAAGTTCGAGTCGGGCTATCTCATCGCAGAAAATCCTTTAAAGAAAGCAAAAGTAGAAGTACGAGCTGTCAACTATAACGACAATGGACTCAAGAATAAGGTTAATGTATCGTTAGATGCTGAAAACGACTACTTGAATACATTTATATCGTGGGCTAATAACAAAGCTGAAACCTATAAAGCTGATATCTCTACAACAACCCACTTCGTTACAATACAAGAGACAGAAAAGCGCAACGCTAAAAAGAATTTACGAACCGAGATTGCAATCAACCCAACAGCGGTAGTAATCAAAGACTCTGTTTGGAGCATAGCTCCCTCTAACGTGATTATTGAGAACAAGACCGTAATGATTGACAATTTCGAGATTGGACACAATCAGGAGTTTGCTTTAATAGACGGTATTGTATCCGAAAATCCGCTAGACACGCTAAACCTGCAACTAAAAGACATCGAACTGGCTTACATCTTTGATGTTCTCAATATTCCTGCTCTTCAGTTTAGTGGAGTTGCAAACGGCAAATTCAACATCTCAGACTTGAAAGAAAGTCAGATGCTAAATACCGATTTGAACATCGAAAACTTCGGGTTCAATGGCGTTACACTCGGTAGACTCAATTTATTTAGCGAATGGGATCATACGCAACAAGGCATCATGATGTTGGGTAGTATTCATAAAAATGACAGTGTTTGGACTGACGTAAACGGATATATCTATCCGATCAAACAAGGTCTGTCGCTTTATTTCGATGCCAATGATCTCAATATTGCCTTCCTTCAACCCTTTTTGCAAAACGTAGCAAAAGACCTTCAAGGATATGGAACAGGATTGGTACATTTATATGGTCCGTTCAGTGATCTTACCGTACAAGGAAAGGCATACGTAAAGGATGCCGGACTGGGTATCGAGTTCTTGAATACTTATTATACATTTAGCGATTCGGTCTATCTCGATCCCGATAGTATCTATGTTAAGAATCTTTCATTGAGTGATAAATTCGGCAACAAAGCAACTGTCAACGGACATTTCAACCACAAACATTTCCGTGATTTTAATTTTGCGGTGCAATTGCAAACGCCAAATCTATTGATGTACAATGCAACCGAAAAACAAAACCCACTGATGTACGGAACCGTATTCGGCTCGGGTAGTGCAACGATTGCAGGCGATGAAAAGATTATCAATATGAATGTCAATGTGCGTAGTAATCCAAACTCATCTATCGGAATGAACTTTATGAGTGGAACTTCTGTCGCAGATTATGACTTCATCACATTTGTCGATAAAAATCCAGTTACCGATTCGACCGAACAGGTAAACGACACAATCACATTAGGTGAGCGATTCAAGCTAAACATGAGCAAGTTGGCTCAGAATACTGCCGCCGAACTTCGGATGAACTTCCGACTTGATGTTACACCTGATCTTACCATTGATATGATTGTAGACCCAATAAGCGGTGACAAGATCAGAGGTACAGGCAGCGGTAGCTTATTGGTTGAGTTCGGGACAAAATCTGACTTGAAAATGTTTGGTACTTATACCATTCAGCAAGGTAACTATAACTTTAGCTTACAGCAGGTGATACACCGCGACTTCAAGATCAGAGAAGGAAGTACAATCTCATTCCGTGGAGATCCATTGGATGCAAGCTTGAACGTAGATGCACTGTATACACTAACAGCATACTTGGGTGACCTTGACGAACGCTTGGCTCAAGAAAGTGCTCGCCTTAATGTTCCGGTCAATTGCATCTTGAAGATTCAAAATAAACTAAGCGATCCTAAGCTTTCGTTCGACTTGGAGCTTCCCTCTTCAAGCCCAGAACTAGAGCGACAAGTGCAATCGTTAATTACAACGGAAGACATGATGAGCCGTCAGATTATGTATTTGCTTATCCTAAGTAAATTCTATACACCTGACGTTAATACTCAAACGGGTAAAACCTCTTCCAACTTTGCTTCGGTTGCGTCCTCGACCATCTCGTCACAATTATCGAGTATCCTCAACAGCATAACAGACAAAGTGCAGATAGGAACCAACATCAAAGCTAACGATGCAACATTTGACGATACTGAGGTTGAGTTGATGTTATCGAGTCAACTACTCAACAACCGATTGATTTTTAACGGAAACTTCGGCTACAAGAACAATCCAAACATCCAGTCGTTTGTAGGAGATTTTGACCTAGAGTACAAGTTGACTAAAAGCGGAGAAGTACGTTTGAAGGCATACAACCATTACAACGACATGTACAAGTACCTCAACTCGTCGCAAACGACACAAGGATTAGGTATTATGCTCAAAAAAGACTTCAATCGTCCAAAAGAGATATTCCTCACACGTAAAAAGCTTTTACTAATGAAGAAGCTCGAGCAAGAACGTCGAAAGAAAGAAGCTGAAGAAGAACAAAAGCGAAAAGAACAAGAACAAGAAACAACTTGGATCTATATGAAGAAGGATGATGAATAATCCTCCGGAATATTAAAATATAACTAAGCATAGAACAAATCGTCAGGTGCCGACCTGACGATTCTAAACACACGAAAACAGAATTGTCAGATGCCGACCTGACGATTCTCTTCTCGTGTGTTTTGTTTTTATTCATGCGCTTAACACTTCAAAGACAAAAAGGAAACTAAAATTGGAATGAGTATAAATTTCGGATTGAATTCATTTGATTATTTAAAATAATCCTTTATATTTGCGACAGAAATAAATATGTATCCAATTCAAATCCGACTATAATTATGGCAAACTTCATTAAGGAACATCTCCTTAAATACGGAATAAAACCATCGTTGCAGCGTATGGCTGTGATGAATTACTTGATGCAACACAAAACGCATCCTACAGCTGAAGAGATCTTCAACGACCTTTACCCTGTAATTCCGACGCTATCAAAAACAACTGTATACAACACACTTAAGCTATTCGCTGAACATAACGCCATCTTGTGCATTCAAATTGATGATAAAAATGCTCGCTACGATGCAGACACATCAAGCCATGCACACTTCCGTTGCAAGTCTTGTGGATGTATTCACGACCTAAAAATAGAAGGTCTTGAAACAATTCACATCGAAAACTATGGTGAACTTACAGTTACTGAGTGCCATATTTACTACAAAGGATATTGCAAGAACTGCCTTGAAAAGCAGGCTAATGAAAACGAAAACAATAACTAATTAACTCGAAAATAGTAATCTATTTTAAACGTATCTCTAATGAAAAAGTTTATTTGCACCGTATGCGGTCACACTCACGAAGGAGAAACTGCTCCTGCTATCTGTCCACTATGTAAACAACCAGCTAACAAGTTCAAAGAAGTTGAAGCTACAAACGATCTTCAATGGGCCGACGAACACAGAATCGGTGTTGCGAAAGATGTAGATCCTGAAATCCTAGAAGGATTGAAAGCACACTTCATGGGCGAATGTAGCGAAGTTGGTATGTACCTTGCTATGAGCCGTCAGGCAGACCGCGAAGGTTACCCAGAGGTAGCAGAGGCATACAAGCGCATTGCTTGGGAAGAAGCAGAACATGCTGCTAAATTTGCAGAACTTCTTGGCGAAGTAGTTTGGGATACTGAAACTAATCTAAAAGCAAGAATGGAAGCTGAATGTGGTGCTTGTGCAGACAAAAAACGCATTGCTTCAAAAGCTAAAGAACTTGGTCTTGATGCGAT
>DLYT01000146.1:21355-23986 GCA_003447595.1 Porphyromonadaceae bacterium | reverse complement strand
ATTATATGTGCAAATCAGCGTTGTTATAAGCGAATAACCTACACTCTAGTTACTTTTTGGATCGAGTGTAAAATAAATAACCCGTACTTAAGAATCCCACAAATGTAAACACAGCAAAAAGGTATGAACTCATTGCAACTTGCATTCCTCCGCTAATTATATGCCCACTCGTACATCCATCAGCCATTCTTGCTCCAAAAATTAGAATCACACCTCCGACAAATGACCAAATAATACGCTTTACAACTGATTGGCCTTTGTATTGAATCCAACGATCCTGAACCACGCGTAATTTAAATTGCTTTGTAAATACGGCATAGATAAAGCCTGCAATCATTGCTCCTAATAAGAACCACACTTGCCATGTTCCCGAATCTACCGTCGTTGGATAATAGTCATTATCTGTAAAACCTAATATGGTATCTCCAAGATATGGATAACTAGAGGAAGCACCCAAAGGCCTGTTCTGCCCGAACTGATAGAATAATATGGTATTCAGCAGAGCCAAACCAGTACCTGTTATTATCCAACGTCCACTGGCATTACCTGCTTTGACATCTAACCTATGTAGTAGAAATGCTCCTGTTATCATTGCTAATGAAATAGAAAGTACTATTGCAATATATAACGGTGTAATCTGATTTCCAAGCAGAGTAAACAATGTTATTGCCCCTAAATCATTACCTAATACAGGCAAAATAACAGGATACAAAATAGTGTACAACACTCCCCCGGCAATTCCTCCTGCGATTCCCCAGAACGCATCTAAAGATCCCTGTCCTAAAGAAATGGGCAATGTTCCGGGACAATATCCTAATATAGACATTCCAATTCCAAACAAAACTCCACCAAGAGCTGTACCTATTAGAAACAGAGGTTTTACATGAAAAACAGCATTTCCGGTCATCAGCTCAATCGTAAAAAGCACACTTCCAATCCCTAGCACTAACATGATCGTTTTTGCAACAGTAAAATCTTTTAGAACTGATAATCCGGCAATGGTATTGTATTTATTCAGTCCTGCATAACTAATCAATAATCCAAATACAATACCAATTGCGATAACTATTAATATTCCTACCATATTAGCATTATTATTTAAGTTTATAATACAGAACAAATAAAAATGAATCTTGATCAGAGTAAACACTGACTTATTCGTTAAATCTGATAATTAATAAATGAAAACAGCAAAAAAGGTCGCCCGAATTTCTTCGAACGACCTTTTGCTAGATGTATAATATAATAGAAAAAGAAAGAGCTACGCTTATTTCAAGTCTTTGATGCGAATATCTTTAAACTTCACAACCGAACCATGACCTAAGAATCCGATATGACCTTTTTCGTTGAATAAGCCAGGGTGTTCTCTTTTGTCTGGAGTTCCATTTGCAGTAGCTTCTTTGATATCTCCATCCACAATAACTTCGCCATTCAAGATAACTTTAATCTTATTTCCTTTGGCTATAACCTCTTGAGTATTCCATTCGCCTACCGGTTTCATAAAGCCTCGTTTCGCAGGAATAATACCATATACAGACCCATGGTGTTGATATGGAGTAATATCTTTGTAGATTGGATCTTCTCCATCAAGGATTTGAAGCTCCATTCCTACATAAGCAGCATCTCCTTCCATTGGTGTACGAATACCAAGGCCGTTGTTTGCTCCTTTAGTTAATTGGAAATCAAAACGCAAGACAAAGTCTTTGTATTCCTCTTTCGAGTACAAGTTACCGCCTCCATGATTTTGCGGATACAAAACAATGCAACCATCTTCAGCAACATAATCTTTTGTATTACCGGTCCAACTATGCATTGACGTACCATCAAACAAAACCTTAAATCCTTCTTTCTTTTCATCAGCCGAAAGTTCGAACGGTTGTACTGTTGGCAACTCATTTACATATATATCACGGTACGATACTTTACTACCATGTGCTTGAAGTTCGATTTGTTCCAACATTGGGATTGGCTGCTTTCTATCCCAATAGTTTTCCATAATCACATTATCGACAACTGTTTCGCCATTTAAGACAACCGTTACACGCTCACCAACCATCTTGATGTAGAAGCTGTTCCATTCACCAAGTTTGTTATCGGCAACATGCGAAGGCTTGCTCATGTTGGTAGCATTGTTATATAAACCTCCCGATCCTACTTGAGCACCGACATTTACACGAGATGTATCCCAAATCTGAACTTGCGGTGTTCCTCGAAGATAAACACCTGCGTCAGCCTCAGGACCTGCCGGATCGAGCATCCAGTCTACATACATTTCGAAGTCACCATATTTTTTATCCGTGCAAAGATTATCACCTTTACCATTGAAAACAAGACATCCATCTTCTACGCTCCAGCCGGCACGCATTGCATCATCAGCCTTTTCTTGTGCTTTAGCTAGTTGAGCCGGAGTCATTTTCTCTCTCGAAATCGGATTACCAACTAACCCTTTCCAGCCATCAAGATTCTTGCCGTTGAAGATAGCAACATAACCACCCTCTTGTGGAAGTTCGGCTAGATGCTTTCTGATAGCCTCTTTTTGGTATTGACTATCCGGCCCACTTATTACTTGCAATACCTTATTTAGTAACGCTGTAACATCTTGACCATAATAGTTTTTATTATTCAAAGCAA
>DLYT01000146.1:14287-21101 GCA_003447595.1 Porphyromonadaceae bacterium | reverse complement strand
ATCAATCCTAAGAATGTGCCAGTCTTCTGTATTTGCTTTAATGTTTCATTTTGTTGTGCAGGAGTTTTTGCAACGTCTAGCCCTTTGCGAAGGAAGATTAGCTTATTCTCGTTGGCAATCGGAGCTGAAGCTACTTTCGCAACATAAGCATTAAAGGCCTGATTGAAAAAGTCAGAAGATCCTTTATTGGTACAAATTGAATACAGTGCATCCGCTGCTTCAAAGCCATTCCATGTCTGAAGTGCATTTACTGCTTGCTGTTTAGCATCTGCATTGCCTTGAGAGAATCCTTCAACAATAACATCCAATGCCTTTGGATTGCCCGTTGCTGCTAAAATCGTATAATAACGAGGTTTGGCAGACGCTTGCACTTTTCCCATTTGAGTCATAACGGCATTGAAGCGTTCCGACTCAGGCATTGTAGACACAGCAGAAATAATCGCTTGTTGTACGGCCGAGGTATTATCCGAATTTACACTGCTCAACATATTATATAGCGCAGGCAATTCCTCAATTGTTACCACATCTTTCAATGTTGTAAAAGCAGCTTGTTGTACAGCTTTATTGCTGTCTCCACATAATGCAAGAACTTGTTTTGAGTAAGCATCACTTTTGCGAAGCGCCAATAACTGAAGAGTTGCGATTTTACCGGCTTCACTGTCTTTCGAAAAACTAGCCATCAATGGAGTAGCGATATCACCTTTTGAGAATGCTAAAGCATCTTTTGCTGCACCTACAATGATAGGATCATTAGAAGTCATTAAGTCTGACAGCGTGTTAATCGCATCAACGCCACCGATCAAACCAATTGTTTTTATTGCAGATAATCGCACTTCCGGATTTTTACTTTCAAGCATCGGTACAACATCCGGTAATGCAGAAGCAACACGATTCACACCCAACCAGTTAATAATATCTGCTTGTGTTTCCGGTTTTGCTTTCTTGAGCTTTGACGCAACTTTATCAAAGAAAGCGTCATCCGCAAATGCACTTGCATACATCAGTGCGGCATTGCGATATTCTCGATTAGCATCGTTCAATGCATTCAAGACCTGTTGCTGCCCTCCACTATTCTGAATATCTAAAAATAAATCCAAAGCTGCGGCACGTGTACCTTGTTGATTCGCTTTCTCTGACTGCTTCATGAGATCCTTTGCATGTTTTTCTGCAAGTTTCGTATTTCCTGTCGCAGCCATTTTACCAATCAATGTAATATACGCATCATTCGCTCCCGAATATTCCATGGTATATCCGACCTGCTTTGCAGCATTAGCCAATATACTCAATGATTTTTCGCCTCCACAACGGCCCAATGCATAATACAAGGCTCTTGAGTCTGTTTCTGCAACTTTGCCAACTTGCTGAATCAACAGTGCTTCAGCATCTGCTGTTTGAGATTCGCCTAAAGCATTGATTATATTTTTCTTTAACGACGAATTGGTTGTATTTAATGCTGACAGCAATGCTTGTTGTGCTTTTGCGCTTTTATTTGATACCAAAGCGCGAGCTGCATAACCTGATAAGTATTCATCATTCAACATTGAAGCTAGAAAATCAACACTTTCGTCTGTACCTAGCATTCTCAACTGACGAATAAAAAATGCTTTGGAGTCTTTGCATTCTGTATTTTTAATTGCTGCAATGTATGCATTCTGCAAATTCTTGCGTGCGGTAGCATCTTTTAGGCCTAAAACATATACAGAAAGCCCGTTGAGTGCATAGTCTAGATTTACGCGATCAGCAGGAGCTGTTTGATTTCTCATTTTCAACAGCTGAGCGACACCGCTTTCACCTGTAGAGGTAATATCTTGCAAAGCTTGGTTATAAACAGCTTGTGTTCCTGCTGGCATTTGCGCTAACGCATCTACTAGTTTTGTATTTGCCGATCTATTTGCATCTAGTTGTGCAAACATCATTGTGCTCGACAACAATAATATATTTACTGGTAATAGTATTTTTCTCATGGCTTCGGGTTTTAAATATTCCAAGGAGCTCTCATTGGTTGATCAACTAATTTGTTCGCTGCTTCGTCATTGACAAACAACTGTGTAACCGGATCAAAATAAAGCGTACGATTCAGACGAAGGGCTGCTAATCCCATATTCACGATTGTACAAGAACGATGACCATTTAGCTCGTTAAGAGCAAACTTCTGACGATTCTTTACACAATCTATAAAATCTGTATTTTGTGGCTCTGGCTCAGGATAATCAGCAAGCTTCTTCTCCCAGTTTGGAATATCACATACAAAGTTTTTATATACATTTCCTTTAGGTCCTGCAATATAAGGTGTATTAGGATCTCCATAGTCTCCTCCCCAAAGAACAATCTGACAACCATCATCATAAGTGTAAGTTATCGAACGCCATGTACCTACGGCATCATTATGCTGTTGAGGAGCATCAACTTCAACTTTTATCGGACTGGTATTATCTTTTCCTAAGATATATTGCACAGGATCGATATAGTGTTGCCCCATATCTCCTAGACCTCCACCGTCATAATCCCAATAACCTCTAAAAGTTCCATGCACACGATGTGGGTTGTAAGCTTTATACGGTGCCGGGCCTAACCACATATCATAATCAAGTTCTGATGGAACCGGAGTCGGATCAAGTTGCTCTTTGCCAACCCAAAAGAACTTCCAGTCAAAACCAGTATGCTTACTAATTGTTACTTTTAGTGGCCAACCGAGCATTCCACTTTGTACTAGTTTCTTTAACGGTTTCACAGGAGTACCCAAACCATAAAAAGGATCATCAAATCTAAACCAAGTATTGAGTCTAAAGATACGTCCATATTGATTTATGGCTTCTGCCACACGTTTTCCTTCACCAATTGTTCGTGTCATCGGTTTTTCACACCAGATATCTTTTCCTGCTTTTGCCGCCTCAACCGACATGATTCCATGCCAATGCGGAGGTGTTGCAATATGAACGATATCTACGTTTTTATCAAGAATAAGCTCTCTAAAATCATGATATTGAGCAATCTTCTCTTTCACTAAGTTTGCACCAAGTTGCAAGTGATTTTTATCAACATCACACACTGCAACTAGACGTGTTCCGCCATAATTTAAGTGTCCGCGGCCCATCCCGCCAGTACCAATTATACCTTTTGTCAATTGATCACTAGGAGCAATATATCCCCTACCTAATACATGACGAGGCACAACAGTTAATGCGGCAATACCTCCTACAGTTTTAAGGAAGTCTCTTCTGTTTGTTTTCATGGAGTAAATTATAATTGTAAATTATCATGGTTAACTATAAAAGAATCGATGCAATATATATAAAATATATCTATTCAAAAACAAATGCGACACAATTCTAGCAATATTGTTAATATCAAACACAATATTGCAAAGATACTGTAATTCAAACCCATAAATAATCTTTGCAAGGTTAGAACATCTAGATTCCTTAGTCCTAGCTTAGAATAACATGGTCTGTCTACATAAATAAAAATTAAATTATTTGACATCTTGCAATACATCAGTTTATTCATTAAATCCTCATATCGATAAAATATATTATTTTTGAAAAGCTAAACATGAATAAATTTTACAATGAAGAACACAACTAAATCTTTTATATGTCTTGCAAGTAGCATGATCTTGCTGCTCGGAAGTTGCTCAAGTAAAGAACAAAATCCAGCACTCCAACTCTTAGATAGAATAGAGCAAGGGAGTAGCGATAAATTTTTAATCGATATTATTCCGGAACAAGATGGAAAGGATTATTTCGAATTATCACAAAAAGGAAATAAAATAGCGATTACGGGATCCAACCTCTCTAGTATCACTACTGGCATCAACTGGTATCTCAAACACTACGTAGGAGTACATTTATCATGGAATGGTATGCATGCAGACCTTCCCGATACACTTCCTGCTGTATCTGAGAAAATTAGAATTGCAACCGATCAAACAATACGCTACGACTTCAACTATTGTACCTATTCATATTCGATGGCGTTCTGGGATTGGGAGCGTTGGGAAAAAGAAATCGATTGGATGGCTCTACATGGAGTAAACGCACCATTAGCGCTTACGGGCATGGAAGCTGTTTGGTATAATGTACTTGAGAAGCTAGACTATTCAAAGGAAGAAATCAATGATTTCATTGCCGGACCAGGCTTCTTGGCGTGGTGGCATATGAATAATCTAGAAGGTTGGGGCGGACCTAATCCTGATAATTGGTATACTCAACAGGTCGCATTACAAAAGAAAATTATTACTCGAATGCGCGAACTGGGTATTGAGCCTGTGTTTCCGGGTTATGCCGGAATGGTTCCTAACAATGCTGCACAAAAGCTAGGACTTAACGTTGCCGAACCAGGTGTATGGTGTGGCTACAAGCGTCCTGCTTTTCTTCAACCAACCGATCCAAGCTTTGACAAAATAGCAGATCTATATTATCAGGAAATGGAGAAACTATTTGGCAAAGCAAAATATTACAGCATTGATCCATTCCATGAAGGAGGTAGCACAGAAGGCGTTGATCTTGACAAAGCAGGAAAAGCAATTCACAGTGCCATGAAAAGAGCTAACAATGACGCTACATGGGTAATTCAAGCGTGGCAAGCAAATCCACGCCCCGAAATGGTAAATAACCTACCTCTAGGAGATTTATTAGTACTTGATTTGTTTAGCGAAAGCAGACCTATGTGGGGAGATACACACTCTCCTTGGTTTAGAGAAAATGGATACGACAAGCATGAATGGCTTTACTGTATGCTTCTTAATTTTGGTGGAAACGTTGGAATGCATGGAAAAATGGATCGCTTAATCAGCGGATACTATAAAGCGAAGACGCATCCGAATGGTAAAACACTAAAAGGTGTTGGCGCTACAATGGAAGGCATCGAAAACAATCCTATCATGTATGAGCTATTATTTGAATTACCATGGCGCACGACTGAGTTTTCAAAAGAAGATTGGTTAAACGATTACGTATTCGCTCGTTATGGTAAAAAAGACTCGACACTTTGGGAGGCATGGAAAATATTGGCAAATACTGCATATCAAGCACCATTTGATGGAACGCAAGAGGGAACTACCGAATCTGTATTTTGTGCTCGTCCGGCTCTTGACATTCATTCGGCATCAACATGGGGAACATCAAAACTCTATTACGAACCTCAAGAACTCAGAGCTGGTGTTGAGAAGATGATCGCAGTGGCTCCCAACTACAAATCGAATAATAACTTTCAGTATGACCTTGTCGATGCCGTGCGACAAGCAATAGCAGACTCCGGCAATGTAGTACAGCGAGAAATAGCCGAAGCATTTAGAGCCAAAGATATAGTTGCGCTAAAACAAAAAAGCACCAACTTTCTCTCGCTCATCCAGGAACAAGACAAACTTCTTTCTACGCGTCCCGAATTTATGACCGGCACATGGATTGAACAGGCTAAAAAGATTGGATCAACACAGCAAGAAAAAGATTTATACGAATGGAATGCCCGAACTCAAATCACATCTTGGGGAGATCGATACGCAGCCAATACAGGAGGTCTAAGAGATTATTCACACCGAGAATGGTCGGGAATCTTAAACGATCTTTATTACAAACGATGGAAAATATATCTTGATACAATCGCGACATTTACAAATGAAAAAGATATTCCCGAAATCGATTTCTTTGCTATAGAAGAAGATTGGAATAATCAAAAGAAAATATATCCAACAAACTCACAAACGAACCCTGTAGAAACAGCGTGTGAAATATATAACCGAATATTTAAACCCAATAACTAAAATGATGCAATCGAAAAAATACAAACTTGCACTACTTATGCTTACCATGCAATACCCTGCATGGGCACAGTATGCACCTGAAGTCGTGGGCAAATGCCCTAGCGACGCATACATCGGTCTTTCTCTGCGTAATGACAATGAAATAAGACATTACAACTATGGAGAACAAGAAGAACCGGGACATTTCTATATTTCGAGCAAAGACAATGGAAAGACTTGGACACGCGTAAATACCCCTGACTCGTTGTATTATGCTGATAAATGCAATCCTCTTACAAATACCATGATTCGCTTGTTTTATGACAAAGGAGTATGGTGTATTCGCTACAATGCCAATCAAGATGGCACTACGCAAATCTCCAAGGTTACAGACAAACCGTTGATTATGATCAAGCCTCCGGTCTTTGTATGTGGAGGCAAACGCATTTTAGTAGCAACACACTATGCCGGGCCTGATGCTTCAGAAAAGGGAGCACGTGTGCTTTATTCGGATGACGATGGAATCACGTGGAAAGAATCTGAAAAAGTAATGACACCTCCTCATAAAAAAGAAGGTTTCCACAAAGGCATACGTTGGAATCATGGCGCTGTAGAACCGACGGTAATTGAATTAAACGATGGTCGTATTTGGATGATAATGCGTACCCCTCAAGACTCGCATTATCAGTCTTATTCTTATGATGGCGGCGAAACATGGACAACCCCTACTCCTGCTCCATTTTACGGAACGATTACCATGCCAACGATTGGTCGCTTAAAAGATGGTCGCCTTTTATTTGTTTGGAACAACACGACTCCATTACCAGAGTTAGCATCAGCCAATGGTGTATGGGACGACGTATTCACCAATCGCAATGTATTGCATGCCGCAATCTCAGAAGATGATGGCAAAACATGGATTGGAATGCGTGAATTGTATCTCGACGAAGGCAGAAACAATGCCAACTTTGGCGACACAAAGGGAATGGACAAAAGTGTGCATCAAAGTCAATTCGTAGAAACGGAACCGGGAAAGATCGTTATCGCGATAGGTCAAAACACTATTCATCGTAA
>DLYT01000146.1:12796-14036 GCA_003447595.1 Porphyromonadaceae bacterium | reverse complement strand
TTTTGAAAATGGCTTGGCAGATTGGACAACCTTTCAATATTTCAAAGGTATAAAAGGTCACTGCGGATATAATCGTAAAGAAGGGGGAACATTAGTCGCACATCCGACAGCCAAACACCGCAACATCCTTAATCTAAAGCATATCGATAATGACTCATTGCTTTATGCCGGAGAAGGTGCTCTATGGAACTTTCCGGCAATGATGAAAGGAAGCTTTAGTACATCCATCCGTATTCCGGAGAACTCAAAAGGTGGAGAGTTGATCCTAAATGACCGTTGGTTTAATCCTACAGACACTACAGCATCTCATTTTGGAATGTTTAATCTTCCTCTTAACAGACAACTGTTAGGTATCAATGACGACAAGTTCCATACCATTCGAATCGTCTGGGATATTACAAATCGTGACACATCTGCAAAAGTATTTGTTGACAAGCAGAAGAAAGCTGTAACTGAATTACCTCTACAGAACCTGCCTTTACATGGCATCTCGTACGTACAGTTCATAACATCGCAAGAGATTGACCCTGTCGGATTTGATATCGAGTCTGTACACGCAAAAAAATAAATCCTCCCAAAAACAATAAAAGTCGAACTTCGCTACAAAGTTCGACTTTTATTATATGGTTCAAACCGGTTTCGCAATCGGCTTTTACCTAACTCTTCTTGTACTAATTAAAACGTATCCTAATAATATTTATTATGACTTCTCATATTGCAAAGATACGTTAGCCTTACTCCTCTCACAATCCCCATGAATCGGTATTTTTCAGACTTTCAGCTCGCAAGATATAGGTAAAGCAGACTCAAAAACCATGTTTACTTCTTCTAAAAAGGTTACTTACTTTTTCAGAAAACCATGCTTGGATCATGGAAGAAGTACATAAGGTTTTTGACTAGATCTTTAATCGTTTGTTATTAAATTACTCATACTGCGACTACAGGCTAATAGCATTGATCAATATTCTTTAGTCGGTTTTTTACACGATGGGTCAAAGGGTCACGCCTGACCCATTAATCACCAACTACACTTCCCTTTATTCGTCAGGGCTAACACCATGTTTTTCTTCTCATTTTCACAAGGATCGGTCAAGAATGGGTCACTCTTATATTTTTTCTCTTCTTCGTATTAAATAAATAAAGTATATTATATTATCTATATATAGATATTAGTATAAATCATACAGTTCTAAATATATGAGTGACCCATTATTGACCCATTATTTGACCCATCGCAAAC
>DLYT01000146.1:0-12546 GCA_003447595.1 Porphyromonadaceae bacterium | reverse complement strand
GGTTTACAAGCGATAATAATGGGTCAACAATGGTCCATTATGACCCTTCGTCATGTAGAGCTGCATAAAAAAGAAGATAGAATTAAGCGAAAAAAAGCCTGCACATCGACGATGTGCAGGCTTTACATATAAATACTTTCGTTTTTGCAATTATGCTAATGCCAACTTCACCAATAGGAAGATCGCAATCAAATACATCGTGATTGTTACTTCTTTAGCTTTACCTGTAAAGATTTTGATGAATACAAAGCTCAACATACCGAACGTAATACCTTCAGCAATGCTGTATGCCATAGGCATCATGATGATGGTAAAGAATGCAGGAATAGATTCAGACATATCGTTGAAGTCTACATCAACTACACTCGACATCATAAACAAACCTACCATAACAAGCGCAGAAGCAGTAGCTGCCGCAGGAATGATAGCAAACAATGGAGCCATAAACAATGCTACAAGGAACAAACCGGCTACAGTAAGCGCTGTAAGACCTGTACGGCCACCTTCAGCTACACCTGAAGCACTTTCTACATAAGTTGTTACCGTGCTTGTACCACAAATCGCACCTACAGTTGTACCTACCGCATCGGCCATTAATGCCGATTTAACGCGAGGGATATTACCTTGTTCGTCCATCATACCTGATTTTGAAGCAACACCAACCAACGTTCCTACTGTATCAAACAAGTCTACAAACATAAATGTAAACACGATCAATACCATATCCAAACTAAAGATAGTCTCAAAGTTCAAAGACAACTTTCCGAATGTTGGAGCCATTGACGGAGGCAAGCTAAATAAGTTAAAGCTTTCAGGAATGTGTGTAACACCTAGAGGAATACCAATAATCGTAGCAACTAAAATACCAATCAAAAGCGCACCTTTAACACGCTTGATCAATAAAACACCCATGATCAAGATACCAACCAAAGCTACAATACTAGATCCGGCAGTAACATCTCCAAGTGTTACAGGAATACCAGTACCTTGCTTTACGATACCTGCATTGCAAAGACCAATAAATGCAATAAACAAACCGATACCTACGCTCACAGCTCGTTTTAGGTTCATCGGAATAGCATTCACAATGGCTTCGCGCACATTAAACAATGAAAGAATCATAAAGATGATACCTTCAATAAATACAGCAGTAAGAGCCATCTCCCAAGAATAGCCCATACTAAGCACAACCGTATATGCAAAAAAAGCATTAAGTCCCATCCCCGGTGCAAGCGCAAAAGGTAAGCGGGCCACTAATGCCATCAACAGTGTTGCAATAATTGAAGAAACTACGGTAGCAGTAAAAACAGAAGGCTTATCCATTCCACACTCACTGAGCATGCTTGGGTTTACAATCAGGATGTAAGCCATTGTCATGAAGGTAGTTAAACCGGCAATCAGCTCGGTCTTTACATTTGTTCCATTTTTCTTAAGTTGGAACCAATTCTCAAGGAAGGTTTGCATAAATACAATTATTCGCGTTAATAATTATAGAATGCATGCAAAGTTACGCAAAAAACATAAAACACAAGCAGATGTATCGCACTAAATATCTTAAAAAAAACAATCAGCAATATCTTTTTTAAACTAATTAGCATCGTCTTTGTTATATACCCTCTTTATAAAAGTTGAGCTATATTCTGATAATGAATAAACTGGCCAATATCCTAATTGGAATCAATTCATTTTTAATTTAATTTGTCTTTATTACTTTGAACGCAACTTTCTGTCTCCTATATTTGTAATAATAAGAAAACATATTTCTGCATGAGAAAGAAAGAACGATATACAGGGATTATAAACTGGTTTAGCAAGCACATGCCTGTAGCGGAAACAGAGTTACACTATTCAAATCCGTACGAGCTATTGGTTGCAGTAATTTTATCGGCTCAATGTACCGATAAACGTGTAAATATGGTCACCCCTGCATTATTTGAAGCCTACCCTACAGCTGCCGACTTGGCAGAAGCTGAGGTTGATGATATATTTTACTACATTAAAAGCATTTCTTTTCCTAACAACAAAGCCAAACACCTTTACGGCATGGCACGCATGCTGATGAGTGATTTTAATGGTGAAGTCCCTTCCGAAATGGAGCAGCTAACAAAGCTTCCGGGCGTAGGAAGAAAAACAGCCAATGTTATTTCTGCTGTTGTTTTCGAGAAACCGGCTATGCCTGTAGATACACATGTATTTAGACTATCCAATCGAATTGGTCTTACAAGCAATTCTAAAACTCCACTAGAAACGGAAAAAGAACTCGTCAAAAACATCCCGGGATATCTACTCTCTATTGCACACCATTGGCTCATTCTGCATGGCAGATATGTTTGCTTAGCCCGCAAGCCTAAATGCGAAAGTTGTGGTATCACAGAATGGTGCAAGTATTATGCTCTAAAGCAACGTAAACTAGAAAAGGAACAAAACTAACGATATAACCCATGTGGCAAGAAGTAACAATTATAATCATCGGTCTTATTGTTGTAGGGATATTGCTCCGTAAAGTGATTTGTTTTTTCACCGTTTCACGCCATAGTAATAAATGCAGCAATTGCAGTGGTTGTGCTTTAAAAGACAGCATGAAGGATAAACAAAAAAAACGATAAGAAACAACAAACCCCGAAAGTTGGCATAAAACCAATCTTCGGGGTTCCTTATTTATCTCATCAATGTTATTACTTTAAGATAAACCCGACTCTTGAGTCGCCTCTTCTTGTCGAACAATCTCTTCTTGAGCAAAGCCCTCTTTAGTCAACAGTTTTCTGATTTGAAACAAAGATACAAGCAACAGTGCAATAGATCCTACAAAAAGCAATATAGACATACTAAGTCCGTATCTTGCTGTAAAACTTGAATAATATGACATCTCAGAATTTGTAAAAGCGTCACCTCCTAATAAAAGAAACGATATCAGCACTGCCAGTCCATTATTGAAGAAATGGGCTACGATAACCAATGTTGAGTTCCGAGTCTTTGCATATATCCAACCAAGATAGCCCCCCAGAATAAAGGCTGTTATCATTTGTTGTGGGATTCCATGTGTAAGCGCAAACAAAGCTGAAGCTAATAACACTGCTTTTATCTTCGAATACCGATGTAAAAATCCATTTAGCAAAACTCCTCTAAATATCAACTCCTCAAAGATAGGAGCCATTACAACCACAGCTAGCAATAAGATAATCGGAGATAATTGTGACAAATTATCCATTATATCTTTAATCAGTTTATCCAATATCGGAATAGATGGCAAGCTCTCTTGTATTGGAATACTCACTCCTAATATCAATCCGATAGCAGCTAAAAATAGCCATAGAAACAACTCTTTATACTTCACCTTAAATTGATAAGAAAAGGTTGGAACGTTATGCTTTTGCAGTAAATTCAAGATAAACCATGCACACATACCGCTCAGTAACAAGGATAGTCCAAGCTGAATATGAATAATGGATGCAGCCATCCAGTCAAACACACTTAAAAACATCGACACACCCCAAAATAAGACGCAGGCACCTAGTCCTTTCCAGCCCCCTGGATAAAGTTTGGAATCATTCATCGTTTATTTTTTAATCATACGTTTCGAATAATCATAAATGAAATAAATAGAAAAGCAATAGTCATAGATGCTTTGCTTCCATAAAGCAAACGATATATTCGCTCGATCTTTACATTCTTCCTCCTCATCCATTCACAATATAAAGCAAACAGGATGTAAGGTACTGCTAAAACGACTAAGAAATTCATTTTTAGTGCATCTATAATTTGAAAATGTAATAGATAATGTATGGCTCGTTGCGATCCACAACCGGGACATTGCCAACCTGTCATCAACAGGAAAGGACATTTAGGAAACAAAAGTTGTTCGGCCGGATTAAAGAGATAGTACATCAATAATCCGGTCAAGGCCAACGAAAGTAATAGAATATACTTCAATAAACTTCTAGACATCAGTTATTCATCATAAACGGCATCCATGAAACGCCCATTATAATCATGAATAGCAAATAAATAAAGAAACTTCCAATTGCTGTAAATAGAGAAACCATCACCCATGTACGAGCCGAACGAGAAGCTTCTTGTGCTTCAGCTATTCTACCTGCAAAAAAGCGCGATTCAACTCTCGAAGAATATATCAACGCAACAATTCCGAATGGCAAACAACAAAAAAGAGTAACCAGGATTGATTCAATCAGCCAAGTCTTTGGCATCGGCGGTTTGGCATCATTTTCAGATTTGGCTTCAAATGCGTTGTTTACAAATAGAGCTCTTACTTCGGGTATTTGAGCTGCCGGTTTCCATTCAGACATCCACTCAGTCTTTACCAGTGTTTCGGGACGAATTCTCTCATTTCTCAGTTCCTCTAACGTGAATGGACCTTTTTTCTCATCACCGTTGTTGTAGTAATACATTGTTAATACTTCCATAATAGTAAATTTTAAAGTCTTTCAAATATATACTTTTTTGTCAAACATTATTTTATTACTAAATAAAATCTACGAATTTTTTGCAAACGACAGCGGAAGTGTTTTTCATCCATATTTATCAAGTATATTTACAACCAACTTAAACGTCGTATATTTTCAAACATGAAAAAAGTCATCACAACGCTATTTGCTGCAATTGCAGTTTGCTCATCGGCTCAAGAGAATGAAAATTTTCACATCCACGAACATGGACAAAATGAAATCGGATTAAGCTTTGGCCCATCCTACTCTTTTGAACACAATGAATGGAAAGCTAGTGCACATCTTCATTACTTCAGATCAATCAAGCCTGAAAGCAAATGGGCTCTCGGAGGAAGTCTCGAATCTGTTTTTGGAGAAGGTCAGCATTATAATGTAAGTGCCGGAGTAAAATACACACCGATTCCGCATATACATGTAGCGCTAATGCCAGGTGTGAACTTCACAAAAGAAAATCACAATCACACCGAAGAACTAGCCGAAGTACATCATAAACAATTTAAAGCAGCCTTTGCCGTACATGCAGAGATCGTTGCCGATCTGCTTATCATTGGTAAGTTTCACCTAGGTCCTACACTTGACTTTTCTTGGAGTAAGGGGCACACTCATATTATGCCGGGGTTACATACTGCATACTCTTTTTAATCAAAACGGGATCACTCTTTTATAAAAGAGTGATCCCGTTTTAATTTATCATAAGTACTTACTATTGTGTATTAAGACAACGACAATCCTTTCATCTGTATTTTAGTCAGAATAGCACTTTTACTTTGTATCAATTCTTCAAGATAAGACTCGTCTGCTTTATGAAATGCTTCAATCACTAAATCGCTGATCATCGAATAAATCTCTGATTGATTAAATTTGCAATGAGGCTTTACCTCCTCTACTATTGTTTGAATAAACTCATCATTAATATCTGATAAGTATACGTTGTATTTCTTCAATGAACATGGTTTTTCGTTGCGATAGAAACAAAACTCAATATAACGACAAATATTAATCTTAAGCAATCGCTCGTCTTTTTCACTGATAAATGCCCAATAGTAGTCCCAATAAAGTTTTGCGTTTTCTACATCATTTGCTAAAGCATAAATTCTCGCAACATGAGCCAAAGCCTCGAATCTTCCATCTTGTAAAATTTCCGAAGCCATAGACAACGTTCCCATTTGCTCCGTTATCATTTGCGTCTTATTGTTTGCATACTCATCGAAAGATATCGTACGTAGTTGACATTCCAACAAAAAACATAAGGATAATGGATAGTTTTGCTCAAGCCCATAATCTGCACACAAATGACAAAGAGTCAACACATCCATAAACTCATCCGTTTCTTCTGCGTTATTTTGCTTTATGAGATTCCATAATCTACTTGCTCCTAGTTCAACTAGAAAGGCTGTTTTTTCATCACCTTCTAAAGAAAGTAATTTTCTGTACGTATCGGTATCAAGATAATTTTTCAAGGACTCATCTATTGTAGGTGCGGCTCCAAATTCAAAAACGCCATCCTCCATCGCTTTTGTCATTTGTGCCAAAAAGGCTTCTTCATCATTGATTTCCAAGCCCATCATATCAGCCATACCCAACAATGCTCTTCTTAATTGCTCCTCAGTCATTTCAGGTTCTTCAACAATCTCATCTTCGGTAAAATGCTGTTCTATATAGTTAATCACATTTGAATATTCAATTTTATATGCATCAGAAGCATATTCCGAGCACTTAAAATCTGAAAGATATTCATCCAGTTTTATATCCTCTAGCGTTTCCGGGTCAATTTCATAATACTCGTCCAAACTGCAAACATCAACACCATAACACAAATTAAGTTGATCTAATCTACAATTGGGGTGAAACTGCATCGTTCCGACATGTAAGATATCCTTACGCTGCTTATTTGATATTATATATATATAAACGTCATCCATCGATTTTAAGTTTTATTCTTATTGTTAATAGGTTTCTTTACAAATGTAACCTTTTTAATTGGGTTCTAAAGCTTTCTAGCTTTATTTATTCGAAACGTACACATCGGACAAAGCCTCCAAGAAAGCTCCGATAAACTTATTCTAAAAGCTATTTGTTTGTAGAGTAGCAAAAACGTATTTGCTTTTACTTATGTTTAATCTCCACATTATACAATCATGAATACAGACGATAAAAACATCAAGGTTGTTTTATTCAGTGCAAAACCATACGACAAAACAAGTTTTGATATTGTAAATGAGAAGTACGGATTCGATATCGAATACCACGAAGATACACTTTCAGAACAGAACCTCATCTTGACCAAAGATGCTGATGTTGTATGTGTATTTGTCAATGATGTCATTACCGATGATCTAATTGAGGGTATGCTTCAAAACGACGTAAAACTCTTGGCTCTTCGCTGCGCCGGTTTTAACAATGTAGACCTCAAAGCTGCTCAAAACAGACTTCCTGTTGTACGAGTTCCGGCCTACTCTCCCCATGCCGTAGCTGAATATACACTTTCTCTAATGCTTACATTGAACCGAAAAATACATCGGGCTTACTGGAGAACTAAGGATGGGAACTTCGCTCTGCACGGACTTGGCGGCTTTGATATGTATGGCAAAACCGTTGGCGTAGTAGGCACAGGTAAAATTGCAAAAATCTTAATCAAGATGCTTCGTGCAATGGGTATGGTTGTACTTGGATATGATATATATCCGGACAACATGTTTGCTGAAGAAGTCGGAATGACATACGTTACGCTCAACGAATTATTTGAACGTTCCGATATTATCACGCTACATTGTCCGCTTACATCAGACAACAAGCATATGATTAATGAAGACAGCATTTCTAAAATGAAGACCGGCGTAATGATAATCAATACAGGCCGAGGACAATTAATCAACTCAGCCGCATTAGTTGAAGGTCTAAAAACCAGAAAAGTTGGCGCAGCAGGATTAGATGTTTATGAGGAAGAAGGTGAATACTTTTACGAAGACCTTTCTGATAAAATCATCAACGATGATACACTTGCCAGACTATTGTCATTCAACAATGTCATTATCACCTCTCATCAGGCATATTTTACGACAGAAGCTTTACACAACATTGCAAGTACCACACTTGAAAATATCCAGCAATGCTTTAAATACGGACAGCTTCCCAACGAAGTACTTTTTGCATAGCAGATTAATAAGACAAAGCCTCTCAACCGGAAGTATTCCGAATTGAGAGGCTTATTCCCTAACTAATGAATCTTTTTGTTTGTGAAATCTATTTCGTTATTTTCCAACCCTGATCTCCATATTGGCTAGAATCAGAGTCGTCATAATCATCATAACTACGATCGATATTCAAGTCTTGATCTTCTTCATATTCAGATCCGTCTTTGCTATCTTCGATATAAGGAATCTTATCCGGTTCGTTATACCACTCACTCTTATTGCTATTGTTATTATTCTCGTTGTTCATAGCTCTTGCTGCTAAGGTATACATATTTTCTGTTTATAAAACACGAAAGGTTGTATTATTGTTTGCATGCAAGCAATATAAACCAACGAATGTTATCATTTAGGCCATACAACTACCAAATTATTAGTTTTGGCATTGACCGCAAACGGACCATATCCATTCAAACGGGCACTTCGCTCTTTTCCAAAATAGTCACGATCGATAACAAACGCAGTTCCATCAGGATTTGTATAGATATCTTCAGAAACCTCTGTTTTACCAAGCAAAGCTGAAGTTACAATGACCGGAACATCAGTTGGATAATTGATCATTGGTAAAGATAATACAAACTCTCCCTTTTCATTCTCAACGATCGTTGGCTTCGCTACTTGCAAATTCGTAACCGATGCAACACTTTCATCCTTTGCCCCCTTTGCCGTATTGCAATATACATTGTTTGCAGCAGGTGGCGTAAACTGAAACTTACTTTGATTATACACCTCTAATCCGTGATGATTGACATTACCTTCGGTAGGTATAAATACATTATTATAATAGCGATCGTCTCCTGCCCCTATTACAGACAACCCTTTAATCGCTGTACTATGTGGCAAGTGATAAGGCGTGTAACGACTATGCTCACTAAATACGTAGTTGTCGCCACAAAAAAGATTATTTACAAAAGCTGCTCCTTGCGATTGATTGCGAATACTTTTGGGCGAAAGACAAATATTATTATCAATTACATATGGCCCATGATTGACCTCGACAAACAAATCATCACTGGCGTTATTAAAAAACAAGTTGCCCGAAACTCGAGTCCCTTGTGTCATCCAGTCGAGCCAAACACCCCACTTACAGTCGTGAATATTATTATCACAAATATTCACGTTATTTTTGCATCTGAAAACAAAGATAAAAGACAGGCAAACAACAACAATTAAACACTTAATACATAAGCATTCTAGCTAGTTGTTAAATATCAAAATATCCAGCTTATTTGTTTTTCATTATCCTTTTATTATTCTATTTTTGTCCCTGTATTGTCCCTTATTCATAATTAAGGCGGGTATTAAATAGGAATAACATGAAAGCAGCAAAGAATAAATCTCAAAAAGAGATAGTCAAACTTAGAGAGAAACCACTTACAAACGGTAATAAATCTCTATTTCTCGATATATACCGAGACGGGAAACGGGTAAAAGAATACTTAAAGCTTTATTTGGTGAATCCTAAAACACCATCCGATAGAGCTTTGAACAGAGAAACATTATTGACAGCTCAAGCTATTAAGGCAAAAAGACAAATTGAAATACAAAACGGGGAGTTTGGGTTTACTTCACAGTTCAAACAAAATACTTTGTTACTTGAATATTTTAGAAAAATATGCAACGAGAAAAAAGGAAGTAAAGGGAGTTTAGGTAATTGGCTTAGCTGCTTAAGATATTTAGAGATCTATTGCACAGAGCAGACCACACTTAAAGACGTTACAAGGGACTTTATAGAGGGGTTCAGGGACTTTTTAGGAAATGTGAACAAGTATACACATAGGAGAAAAACCAATGCCTTAGACGAGATTGAACCTTTATCCCAAAACTCTAAAGTTTGCTATTTTAGCAAGTTTAAGACATGTATACATAAGGCTTTTAATGATGGACTTATACAAACTAACCCATTAAGGGGGGTAGAAAGATTAAAAGTATTTGAGACGGAAAGAGTTTACTTAACCTTTGAAGAGGTGAAACGGTTAGCGGTTACAGACTGTAAAAATGAGGTTCTTAAAAGGGCTTTTTTGTTCAGTTGCTTAACCGGCTTAAGGAAAAGCGACATTGAAAAAATGACATGGGAAGAGATTCAACAATTTGGAGAGTATAAGAGGATCACTTTTAAGCAAAAGAAAACCGGAGGTATGCAGTATTTAGATATTAGCAAACAAGCAGAAATATTTTTGGGTGATCCGGGCGAGGGTACGGGCTTAGTTTTTGAGGGGTTTACATATGGAACAACTTTATTAAAGGAGCTAGAGGGGTGGCGATTGAAAGCGGGTATTGATAAAAAAGTAACCTTTCATACCGGCAGGCATTCTTTTGCAGTAATGATCCTAGACTTAGGAAACGACTTGTATACGGTTTCAAAACTTTTAGGGCACAAGGACATAAAAACAACACAGGTTTATGCAAAGGTATTAGACAAGGCAAAACAAGAGGCGGTTAATATGATACCGGACTTGATTTGAACTTTTCAAAGTAATAAAGCTATACTATTCGACTAATAAAAGAAAAAAAAAGTCATCTAATTAACCAGAAAATAAACACATAAACAACTATATATCAGTATATAAAGTACCTTGCATAACATAGCACTGTGAAATTCTTTCTTTTTCTTACATTACTTGTTTAAGTTTGCACTATGTTTAACAAGGCAAAGGATCAGTGCACGGATTCAAGCCACAATTCAAAAAAGAAATGGACATTCAAAGTCAATTGGCAAGAATAGAAATGTATTCTTTACTTGCTGCAAAAAACGTTCTGACATTAGAAGATGTGGTTTTATTAACCGGCTTTTCAAAAAGTCATTTGTACAAATTAACATGTAAGCAGGAGATCCCACACTATAAGCCCGGAGGCAAACAAATGTATTTTGATCGGGTAGAGATTGAGAGCTGGCTAAAACAAAACAGGGTGGCAACTATTGAAGAGATAGACCACAAGGCGACAACCTATATAAGCACTAGACAAAAGAAAGGGGGCAGGTTATGATTATAAAATATTATTACAAGTTTGAAAAAACAACCGATAAAAAAACTAGAATCGACTGCACCGCATCAACGGGTAACTATCCCGGTTTAGAGAATCTTAGAAGAAACGGTAAACTAATTATTTACCTAACTGGCTCACATGCAATAACAAGCAGCAGAGCAAGAAAGCCCGAGCTGGCTTTATCTAAAACAAACCATATAAGCGGACTGTATAGACTGAGTTTAACGGAGTCGGTTTACTATGGAGATATTAAAGGAAGTTCAGATGTATTTCTTTGTAAAATAGACGGAGAAATAATAAACGGAGCTTTAAAAAAGGGCGGAGTACTTCACATTTATGTAGCACAGGGGCAAACCGGAAACGAGCTGCAACTATATAACGCTTTCTTAGATGGTGAGCTTGAAAAAGACGTTTTACTAGTTCAGGCAAAAGCAGCTTTAAACGGGCTGAAATAGAGTTTCTCTATATTAAGACAACAATTATTCCACTTTTTGGGAGTGAAAGGGGGTTTAGATGTATGACACAATAGAATTAAAACTCACAAAAGAATCAGGTCCGGGCATTGACTTTTTGGAGGAAATACCTTGCTATCTTACAGATGTTTCAGAGCATTCTTTTTCAAATGGCTCAATAAGTATAACAGGAAAATTAAAGGGGCTAACTGTATCGGTTAGTCCCTTTGCTTTAAGCATAAAAAAGGGGAGTCTCTGTAAATGGTTTAACGGGGACAACTTAGGGACATTGAAAAGAAAGACTGTAAAGGAGGCAATAGACAAACTGTCTGACTGTCTTCACTTACCGATAGATAAAGCAAAGGTAACACGGTTAGACATAGCAGGCAACCTTAAAACAAAGTTTAAGCCCGCTGTATACTTTGAGCACTTTGGACAGATGAAAGGATTTCAGAGGCTAGAGCAACCAGACGGGCTATATTACAAAAAGGAAAGAGCAGGCTTAACCATCTGTTTGTATGATAAAATTAGAGAGGTCAAGAAGAAACGGGAAGACATCCCGGAGCTGTATTCTAAAAGCAATCTATTAAGGTATGAATTAAGGTACACAAAAGGCTTAAATAAAGCCTTTAACGTCCCTGAATTGAATGCAGGAATGCTTTATAGTGAAGACTTTTATATAGATGTAATTAACAGGTGGCACAATTTTTATTTTGATATTGAAAGAGTAAATAACCTAGTAATAAACACTTCAGAGATGGACAGCGTTAAAGAGCTCGACTATATGGGCAGATTGGCTTTAATTAAAATGGCAGGCGGGGAACAGAAGTTTTTCAAACAGCTTGAAATCTCAAAAGCCAAAGGAGAGCTAACAACAAAGCAGGCTTTCAGGATCAAGGAAGCGGTTAAAAAGGCTATAAAAAGTAATACCGCTCCAGACAAACAGGCTGAAACGCTTAGTGAGTTGGATCAAAAAATAAAGGAGATAAGGCGGTATTATCGGTAAATCTCTATATTAAGACAACAATTATTCCACTTTTGGGAATGGACAGCACAGAAAGCAGGGACTCAAAAAAGGGTTCTTGCTTTTGCTTTATCAGGGTGATACTTTAAGCTAAAACACAGTGCCTAAAATAAGAGCATATAAGGGCTTAAAACATATCACAGTGTAAAAGATACCCCAAACATAAAACAAAACGGCTTAAAACGGCTTAAAACGGCTTATAGATAATATGGCATTGCAGTTAGGAGATAATTTTATAGATTATTCATCACTTTCAGGACAAAAAGGAAAGGGGGCTTTACAGGAAAGAAAGATCTATTTTAAGGGAAAAGTAAACTTTATAGCAAATTTTGTCCCCAGTTTGTACCCATAATCACAAAAAATAAACCCATACAACTGTTATTCAATGACTTACAATACACATCTATATTATTATCACGAATGTGCGT
>DLYT01000159.1:2793-10268 GCA_003447595.1 Porphyromonadaceae bacterium | reverse complement strand
AAGCGAGTCAGTCGAAAGATTGACTCGCTTTTTTTGTATCCCTTTGCAACGTACAGATCGAGTGATCCTAGATTCGCTTGCAAAAGAATTCACCAAGAAAAAGAGTCGAATTGATGTTTCCTCAGAGATAGATAAGTTTAGTCATTGTCTCAAAAGTTGGAGGCCAGTATCATTCCTATTAGGAGAGCAGCGTCTATACGTCTTACTCTATCCAATTATAAATCCATTTCACTTATCTATGCGATCCTTTGATGAAAGTTGATAGAGATTATTTACATAACCTTTCCATTATATTCAGCAACCTTTTTACGGTTTATTGTTTCTATAAATAAGAGCTATTCTAATCAATTGTTGATATGATACGAGAATATAGAAAAGACGATATCGAGAAGATTCTAGCAATTTGGTTAGAAGCATCAATCATTGCACATAACTTCATAGAAAGCTGCTTCTGGGAGTCTAAAATGGAGGATATGCGCAATCTATATTTGCCGTCAAGTATAACCTTCGTATATGTTGATGATATAACAGAAGACGTACTCGGTTTCATCTCTTTGGTCGACGATCACATTGCAGCCATATTTGTGATTCCGAGCAAGCAAGGCATTGGAATTGGCAAGTCATTGATGAATCATGCAAAGTCACTCTATCCACGTCTTTCGTTATCCGTATTCAAAGACAACAACCGATCCATATCCTTTTACAAGCAGCAAGGCTTTAAGATTAGCAAATCGCAAGTTGATGAAACAACAGGACTCGAGGAATTAGTAATGACATTTCACTCCAATTAAAATAACAACGGCCCATCGAAGACTATCTTCAATGAGCCGTTATCATATCTATTCGATTTAGATCCTATTCATTTAGCCATTTAGTGATACGTCGCATCACTTCCTGTTTAATCTCTTCCGGAAGCGTTCCTATGCGCGCTAGGTGGCTGCCATTCGGTTCAATTGCAATAAACACGTTCTCTTTATTTTTCAGAGAAGTAATCCCGGCAGCCGTCCAAGGGTCATTTTGCCCATACACGAAGATCATTTTCGGATCGTTCCCCTTTAGAAACGAATTAATCTTATTGTGCAACGTATGATCAAACGTAGTTGTAAGGCCGTCAGGAAGCATAATCGCATTCAAATAACCCTTCGTATCCTTTACCTTCAAATACTTTTTAAACGGTTTGATATCGTAGCCATAATAACCCAATTCCTTCGAAGCTTGCACAAAGAACGATTCGGTCGATTGACCCTTTGCGAAATAATCCGGAGCACAGATCTTCATCAAATGATCAAAAATCTCTTTCGTCGATGCATCTTTTGTCGGGATGGTTGATGTAGGCGTTCCCCATTGCCAGATCGAGAACGAATACTCCAGTACCGTATAATCTAAAACTTCTTCCTGGCCTAGGTTAAATTGAAGCCCTTTGTCTTTACAATACGCATCAAACATCGGTTGAATCTCCTCGCGACGCTTCAATACCTCCAACTGATAACCCTCAATAATCAGACGATCTTTCTTTGTTCCCACTTTACGAAGGAAAGGTTCGTGGCGACCATCCTCTACATCACGACACACCGGAGCCACATACGGAACAGAAATATCCACATCTTCCGGGAAGAAAGTACGGTAGATAATCGTAGTCTGACCGCCTTTGCTGATACCCGTACTCATCCACTTACCCGGATAAATCTTCTTCATAGCCGTAGTCACGTTATGCAAATCATACGCAGAATTTTCGGCAGTAAGATACGACCAGTCGAGAGGTTGCGGAGTAGACTCTAAGAAGTAGCGATGCTCAACAAACACCACGTTTGCATCAAACAGCTTCGAAAGCTCCTCACGGTAGCGAGGATTCATGGCATAAGCACCACCATACCCTTCGGTAACCAGGACAGTTGGTTTATCAAAACCCACATGCATCACCACGAAACGTTGTTTGAAACGATCCGAATTCGGGTTGGCATGATCGAGCGGTTGATCGATAAAGCACACATACTTTTCGGCATAATGATCGCTTTCGAGTTTCTTTATATCGGAGAAACGATTTTCCTTTTCAAGCTTTGATACAAGGTCACTCTGCGCTACCTGCGCAGAAATCGGTTGTTGCGTCGAAGCATATACCGACGGATACACACTTGCCAAGGCAAGCAACAATACGAGTCTAAATAATCTATTCATGGTATTTAAATAATTAATAAAAGTCTTACTTTTTTGATAGCAAAGCAGCATTCCGTTGCCATCCTTCAAATTTAGCCCTTTTTACGGCAGAGCCTTTAAAAAGCCGATTAAACTCTTCGCGAGACATCGATTGCACGAATTCCTTTGTCCAACTCAGCAGTTCCGGTTTCGGTTTAAACTCGGCCGTTTCGTTAGGTTTGGCAAACTTATTCCACGGGCACACCAGTTGGCACGTATCGCAGCCATATACACGATTCCCCAAAGCCTGTTCAAACTCATGAGGAATATCCCCCCGATTCTCAATTGTCAAATAAGACAAACAACGGTTGGCATCCAGTTCAACACCACCGATCAAAGCCTTAGTAGGGCAGTTGTCGATACAACGCGAGCACGAACCACAGCGCGATTGCTGCGGAGTAGCATAGTCTAGTTCCAAGTCGATGATCAATTCGCCGAGAAAGAAGTACGTTCCGGCATTGGGAATAATCAATTGCATACTCTTGCCTATCCAGCCCAGTCCGGCCTTCCAAGCCCAATAACGTTCCCATACGGGAGCCGAATCCGTAAACATTCGTCCTTCTATCGGAGCTATTTCTGTATGAATATATTGAAAGAGTTGAGCGAGTTTGTCTTTAACGACAGTATGGTAGTCTTCTCCGTAAGCATAATAAGACACTTGCGGAGCGTCGGGATTTTGCAGTATTGAGGGGTAGTAGTTGAGCGCCACTACGATGATCGATTTAGAACCCTCCACGAGCAAGCGCGGATCCATTCTTTTTTCGAAATGATTATCGAGATAAGCCATTGAGGCCTGCTTCCCGCAACGAAGCCATTCTGCGTATTTGTTACGGAAAGCAGGGTCAACAGACTCAGAAGGAGCAAAGCCACAAGCCGAGAAGCCCAAAGAGAAGGCCTTATCTCGAATCAGCTTTGTTGCTTCTATTTTATCCATTCTTTAGGGAGTAATTTAAATTCATATCCTTCCGCCTTTAGCCACTCTACAGCTTTAGGCATCGCATATTTCATATTCTTTTCCGCTTTAAGCGAATCATGAAAAACAATGATAGACCCGTTACGGGTATATTTCTTAACAACTTCAAAAACCTCTTCAGGTGTAAGTAAAGGGCTGTAATCACGGGTCACAACGTCCCACATGATAATCTTGTAACTTCTTCGTAGAAGTAGGGTTTGTAATATTCGCATGTGTCCATGCGGAGGACGGTAGAGTTTACTTTTGATCAATTCTGCCGCTTTGCGAATATTCTTCATATAATTCTTGGTCCAATAGCGCAGACCTTGAATGTGGTTGAAGGTATGATTTCCTACGTCGTGGCCTCTATCGAGCACCATCTTATACACATCAGGGTATTTCCTCACATTATCTCCAACACAAAAAAAAGTCGCCTTCACATCCAGGCGATCCAATTCATCCAGTACCCATGGTGTAACCTCGGGAATCGGACCGTCGTCGAAGGTGAGGTAAACACACTTCTTCGACGACGGGATTCTCCAGATTGCCCCCGGGAACAGCACTCTGTATAAAAGCGGGGGTTGTTCAATAAACATAAAATCTTATTTATTCAAAGACTGCAAAGCCATGCGGTAATTGCTAAAGTCTTCCATATATTCCTCTCCAAGTTTCGAGTCATATTCTTGAGATGTACGGATTACCTCCTGTAGCATGAATAAGTCTTGTTGTACGTCTTGGTATGCCGAAATAAACTGATTTGTTTTCAAGCGGAAGAACCAGTTCAGATTCTTACTTCTCGAGTCGCCGATTCTCTTCAAGATCTCTTCAGCTTTCGCATTTTCACCAAGTTTAAAATAGTTGATCGCTAATGGAATCGCATTGTATTCGAGCGGTACGTTTTCGAACGGAAGCACCTTCACGCAATAGTCAAGCGCTTTCAAAGCCTGTTCGTTTTTACCTTCCTCGATCAATTGACCTGTTAGCTCAGCAAACAATGTACGCATCGATTGGCACATACGTAAGCTATTTTCATCCAAGTATACCTTCGGATTATCTACGCCACCCCAAACGAACTTATTCATCAGGTTGTCGTACATCTTATCCGTATTCAACGCATGGTCGCCATTTGCAGTATTCATCGGAACAATACGATACGTAAGACCTTCCTTTTGGAAGTAGTCAGACAAACCAGCGTATTGATCTCTGGCAACCGAAATTGCATAATACATCGGACGTTCCCAATTGTTATTTTGAAGCATATCATAGATCGTAAGCACTTGCTTTCCGATTACGTTTTGTCCTGCAAGGCTGATACTCATTGTATCCAAAATAGAAGCAGAGTCGGCCACAGTAACCACTCCGTTTTCAAGAGCAGCCGCTTTATCTACCGGATAAACCAATTTATCGGTTGGGATAAAGTCGAGACGTTGCGACGTACCCGGAATCTTTTTCGTTCTATCATCGTCAGACAATACAAACGCCAATGCATCTTTCAATTCAAGCGGTTTGTCTACAAGGTTTACCACGTACGAGAAATCCCTTGTACCTTCCACATACTTGTCATACGACATGCTGATTGGAAGCGGAGCCGAATTGTAAGCCTGCTTTTGCATCTGTTTGATGTACCAGTCGGTCTGTAAGTAACTTGTATTACATACACGCACGTCGGTTCTAAAGCCTTCTACCTCCTGCGCATACCACAATGGGAACGTATCGTTGTCGCCGTTGGTGAAAATGATCGCATTCTCATCGCACGAAGTAAGGTAGTTGAATCCCATATCGCGAGCAATGTAACGATCCGATCTGTCGTGGTCGTCCCAGTTTTGTCCGGCCATTTGGAACGGAACAAACAAACAAACGATCGACGAAACAGCAGCCGAAACCGTACCCGAAAGCTTCGCATACTTTTCAAGTCCTTTCGCAATCGCTACTACACCAAAGCCAATCCAGATACAGAACGCATAGAACGAACCCGCATACGCATAGTCACGTTCGCGCGGCTGATAAGGCGTTTGATTAAGGTAAAGCACAATAGCCAAACCGGTCATGAAGAACAAGAAAAAAGTAATCCAGAACGTTTGCACACCCTTTTGGTTGTAGTAAACTTGAAACAGCAAACCGATCAAACCAAGCAACAATGGCAACATATAGTACACATTGTGTCCCTTATTGTCTGCGATAAAATCCGGAAGATTATCTTGCGGACCCACCAACATGGAATCGATAAACTTGATACCTGTAATCCAGTTACCGTTGGCAACGCTACCGTATCCTTGAATATCGTTTTGGCGACCCGAGAAGTTCCACATAAAGTATCTCCAGTACATGAAGTTTACTTGGTACGAGAAGAAGTAACGAAGATTCTCCGCAAAGGTAGGCTTCATCACCGTCTTTGTTTCTCCACACTGGGTAAACGTAACCGGAGTTCCTTTGAAATCACTCCACTCCTTATACGCCGAAACGTGGTTAGGAAGCGAGCTGTACATACGAGGGAAAAGCATATTCAACGCGTCGATATACTTATAATCCTTGTCGTAACGAACTACGAAATATTTATCTTTTTCGTTAGCATCTTTCTTGATTACGCGCTTCCATACCGGAGCCTCTTCAGACATTACCGGAGAGCAATCTCTGCCTTCACGTTCTACGTCCGAAACAAAAGTCTGACCGTAAATCAACGGAGTTTTACCATATTGCTCACGTGCAAGATACGTGCGAAGCGTAAAGATATCGGCCGGATCATTTTGGTTCATCGGCGTATCTGCGGCAGCACGAATCATAATGGTAGCATACGATGAATAACCCACCACGATTACCATCAACGAAATCAAGATTGTATTTAGCGCGTGTACGTTCAACTTTTTGTAGTAGAACATAAACCCTGTAAGAGCGGCAATAATGATAAGACCAAGCACATAACCGCTTCCGATAAACGGAATACCCAGCAAGATCACCGAAAGAATGAATGAAATACGCATACGCACCGGATGAACCTCTTTGCGCATCGTTTCATAAATACCCCAGATCAATACGCCGGCAAGTAAGAACAAGTGGATAAACACACCCGAATTATAAGGCAATCCAAGCACATTCACCGCAAATAGTTCTACCCATCCGCATACTTCAACCAGACCTTGTACCACGCCGTACATCATAACACCCACAATGGCAAATGAAACTACCAGCGAGATAATTGTACCTTTCAAGGTTGGGTTCGGATACTTTTTGTAGTAGTAAACCAGCACCATAGCCGGGATACACAGCAAGTTGAGCAAGTGGACACCGATCGAAAGCCCCATCAGGTAAGCAATCAAGATGATCCATTTGTCCGAGTTAGCGTTATCGGCAGCATCTTCCCATTTCAGGATCAACCAAAAGACCACCGCGGTAAAAAGAGAAGAGTACGCATACACTTCACCCTCTACGGCCGAAAACCAAAACGTATCGGAGAAGGTGTAAACCAATGACCCCACAAGACCGCTACCCATGATACCGATCAGTTTCGAAGTACTAATGGCTTCGCCGTCGGTTGTCATCACTTTGCGGGCAAGGTGTGTGATGGTCCAGAATAAAAACAAAATAGTAAGACCGCTGAAGATTGCCGACATCGCATTCACCATGACTGCAACTTTAGACGGATCCGAAGCAAACTGAGTAAATAGGTTTGCAGTTAGCATAAAAAACGGAGCACCCGGCGGGTGTCCTACTTCAAGCTTGTAAGCCGAGGAGATAAACTCTCCACAATCCCAGAAACTGGCGGTTGGCTCCATCGTCAATAGATAAACGGTAGACGCAACAGCAAATACCAGCCAACCCAGCAGATTGTTGATTAACTTATATTTTCCCATATTTAGATTGAAAATTAATACGCTATGCTTTCGAACGTTTCGTTCGCTGATTTTCAATTACAAGACACAAAGATAAAAACCAGATTTAATAATGAATTATTATTTTCATATTATAATATTCTTATATTGCGGGCATAAAGGCTATTTCCATAAAAATCAGTGATGATTAATATTATTTAAGTCCTTTATTTTAATATATCTTTGTTCTCATATTGAAGAACATCGTTTCAATTATTAATAAAACCGTTTATGAGTCTAAGACAGAAATTCATGCTGACGCTGCTTTTGTGCGTTAGCTTTGGAGTATTTGCACAGCAGCAACAGCCCCAGCCGCTGCCAATCGACCCGAAAGTTCGATATGGCGTTCTAGACAATGGCCTTACTTATTATATCAGACATAATGAGTTGCCAAAAGATCGTGCCGATTTCTACATCGCGCAAAAAGTAGGATCTATCCTCGAAGAAGATTCACAAGCCGGACT
>DLYT01000159.1:0-2441 GCA_003447595.1 Porphyromonadaceae bacterium | reverse complement strand
ACGCGCAACTCGATCATCGACTCTTGTTTGCTCGTATTGCACGACTGGTCGGGATTCATTACACTCGACCCAAAAGAAATAGATAAAGAGCGTGGCGTAATCCGCGAAGAATGGCGTACACGCGGTAACGCGCAGATGCGTATCTGGGAGCAAATGTTTCCACAGATTTATCCGGGCAGTAAATATGCCAACCGCCTTCCTATCGGAAGCATCGACGTTATCAACAACTTCAAACCGCAAGAAATTCGCGATTACTACCATACATGGTATCGTCCCGATCAACAAGCAATCATTGTAGTTGGCGACGTAAACGTAGACAAAGTAGAAGCAGATATCAAAAAGATGTTTGCCGATATTCCAAAACGCACCAACGAAAAAGAACGCGTATACTTCCCAGTTCCCGACAACGACGAACCGATTGTAGCGATCTCTAAAGATAAAGAAGCTACTTCTACATCGATCAATCTGTTTTTCAAGCACGATCCGTTGCCGGATGCCATAAAATCAACAGCGGCAGGACTTGTTGTTGATTACATGAAGTCGGTTGCTGCAACGATGATGAACGAGCGCTTCGACGAGATGCGTCAAAAGGCTAATGCACCATTCTTGTATGCAGGAGCGAGCGACGGCGAATACTTCGTATCGAAAACAAAAGACGCATGGTCGGTATTCGCAGCTTGCAAAGAAACCGGAATCGATCAGGCTCTTACAGCCATCACAGAAGAAACAGAGCGCATGAAGCGTTACGGTTTCACTCCGTCCGAGTATGATCGTGCACGCATCAACGTATTGAAGATGTACGAAACTCAGTACAACGAACGCGAAAAACAAAAGAACAATCGTTACGCGCAAGAATACGTGACACACTTTACCAGCGGTGGTTATATTCCGGGCATCGAAACCGAATATACATTGATCAATCAGGTAGCTCCAAAGATTACGGTAGAGGACGTTAACGAATTCTTGAAACAAATCATTACCAACAAGAACATCGTCATCTCACTTACAGCTCCTGAAAAAGAAGGTGTAACACTTCCTACAAAAGCCGATCTTCTTGCCGTATTCAACAAAGCTGCACAGGCAACTATCGCACCGTATGTAGATACCGTATCGAACGAGCCTTTGATGAGCCAGCTTCCGAAAGCCGGAAAAGTAGTAAGCGAATCGAAAGACGCGGCATTGGATGCTACAATCTGGACACTTTCTAACGGAGCGAAAGTAATCTTCAAGACTACCGATTTCAAGAAAGACGAAATCACAATGAGCGCGCAAGGTAAAGGTGGTGTGTCTATCTTCCCTACGTCGGATATTATCAATACAAAGGTTCTTACAGAGGTTGTTTCGCTAGGCGGACTAGGTAAGTTCAGCCAAGTTGAGTTGACCAAAATGCTTGCGGGCAAACTTCTTTCCGTAACTCCGTATGCAGGTGCTGAGAATCAAGGCATCAACGCGTCGACTAATCCGAAAGACCTTGAAACCATGATGCAATTGGTTTACATGACGTTTACCCAACCTCGCATGGACCAAGAAGCATTCGACTCATACATGGAGCGCATGAAAGCGCAATTGCTCAATGCACAAATGAATCCGATGGTCGCTATGGTAGACTCTATCAACAAAGTAGTGTTCAACAACAATCCTTGGAAAACACGCTTCACGGTAGAGGATCTTTCGAAGATCAACTATGCGCACATTATGGACATGTATAAAGAACTCTTTGCTTCGGTAAAAGATTACAACTTTATCTTTGTGGGTAACATCGATCCGGCCACTTTGAAACCATTGGTTGAGCAGTACATTGCGTCGCTTCCTGCGGCAAAAGCACCGCTTAAGCCAACACAAGCCGCGGCTGTGAAGGTAAACAAAGGCGAGATCAAAAATGTATTCAACCGTGCGATGCAAACACCGAAAGCTACCGTACTCGACTTCTATTCGGGCTCGATACCGTACACACTTGAAAACATGATGACATTGAGTTTCTTTGATCAGATCCTCGATATCCTGTTTACAGAGAAAGTGCGTGAAGAGCAAGGCGGTACCTATGGCGTAAGCTGTTCGGCAGGCATCTCTCGCTACCCAATGAACCAAACCATCGTTCAAATCTATTTCGACACCGATCCTGAGAAATACGCTCAACTAAACGAGATCGTGAAGAAAGAGATTAAGAACATGACCGTAGCCGGCCCACGTGCCGAAGACTTCAGCAAAGTAAAAGAGTTTATGCTCAAAAAGCGTAAAGAAAACTTGCAAGAGAACGGTTTCTGGATGGGCGTATTGAGCTCTAAATACAACCAAGACTTCGACAGCTATACCCAATACGACGCATTGCTCAACGCAATGACACCGGAAAAGGTAAAACAACTTGCCAAGAAGTTGATCGATCAAAACAATCAGATTGATTTGATCATGCTACCCGAAGCTGCAAAATAAACGCAACTCCC
>DLYT01000116.1:6316-16921 GCA_003447595.1 Porphyromonadaceae bacterium | reverse complement strand
AGTGAGAAGGTTACTGTCCATGCTTGATCTTTGAACAACTCTCCTGATGCTCCGTGTAGATATACGATTGGTAGGAACACAACAATTGTTGTCAGTGTTGAGGCGGTTACAGCACCGGCTACTTGTGCGGTGCCATTTACTGCTGCTTCTTTAACACTGTCTCCTTTTTCATGATTTCGGAAAATGCTTTCGATCACAACAATTGCATTGTCAACAAGCATACCGGCGCCAAGAGCCATACCTCCAAGGGTCATGATGTTAAGCGTAAGTCCGCCGAAATACATGAGGTTGAAAGTCGCAACCAATGAAATCGGTATGGCGATACTTACAATTAATGTAGTACCGAAACGGCGCAAAAATACAAACAACACGACGATCGCAAGAACAATACCGAGTAGAGCTGTATCTTTTACTTCACCAATCGAGCTTTTAATAAATGTTCCTTGATTGGCCACAATATCAAAATCATAACCGGGTAATGCTTGCTCAATCTTCGTTAGTTGTTTGGTGATATTATCTACAACCTGTACGGTGTTGTAGCGCATCTCTTTGTAAACAGATAGTCCGATGCTTCGCTTGCCATTTACGCGTACAATATTTTCGGGATCTGTGTTTTCAAACTCTATTACGGCTATATCTTTAAGATAGATTGGTGCTTTGGTTGCTCCGTTTGCCGCAGTGTTGTTTTGCGAAGTTGAAGCATCGGCGGTGCTGATTGGCTTGTATCCGACAATCAGGGTTTCGAAGTCTCCTTCGTTGTTGAGGTTACTAACTCCTTTTACAATGTATTGTAGTCCTAACTCTGAAACTTTACCGCCCGAAATAGATTTGTTGTTTTCTTCAATCTTACCGGCAATATCGTTGACCGTTAGTTTGAACGCACTAAGTTTATAAGGGTCGGTCTTGATGTTTAACTTTTTATATTCTTGACCACTTAATTGGACATCGGCAACGCCTTCTACTCGTACCAACTCGTTTCGAATGTAGCTTTCTGCTGCTTTACGCAACACGGCCATATCTTCGATGTTGGGATGGGAGAGACCAATGAGTACAACGGGTGCTGAGTTGGGGTCGTTTTGACTGATGTTCAACTCTTTTATCTCTTGATTTGCACTGTATCCGCCGATTGCTTTCTGTAGATCAAGAAATGCTTCGTCCATATCTTTGCCCCAAGCATACTCTACGGTAATACGGGCTGTACCTGCTTTGATAACAGACGATACGGCAGTGATGTCACGTTGTCTGATTACCATTGCTTCGATATTCTTGACATATTTCTTCTCAATCTCTTCCGGAGGACGATCTCCAGCGTCGAGTTCGATATATAAACTCGGATTGTTAAGAGACGGCAACAGGTCTACGCCTAGTTTGTCGTATGATATTTTTCCGAGAAGCAAGATGGCGCAAACCATCATGATCACGGTAACCGGGTTGTTTACGGCTAGTTGTATTATCTTTTTCATGGTAGCGTGTTAGCGTTCAACTTTTACATTGCTGTTTTCACGTAGTGTTTCAAAACCTTTTACGATAAGGTTGTCGTTTACTTTCAATCCTTCTACAACTTCGATGTTGTCTTCATCTTCAAGACCTGTTTTGATGTCACGAAGAATGGCTACATTTTTCTCAACGATAAACACGTATTTACGATTACGGTTGGATTGAATCACTTTTTTCGGAATAACAATGGTACTATCTGCACGGTCTACTACAATGTCTGCTTTTACAAACATGCCTGGGCGTATCTTTAGTTTCGTGTTATCGATTAGCATTTTGCCTTTGTATGTTCTTGTTTCCTTGCTAATTGCCGGTGATAATTCATCCACGATTCCTTTTAAGGTATCGCGACGCAATGTATAGTGTGTAATGTGTGCTGGTTGTGCGGTTTTTACATAACCAATCGTGTTTTCAGGAAGATTTATTTCCATAAACATTTTATCATAATCCATGAGTGTCGCAATTGGTTTGCCTTGTTCGATACGTGTATTAGGTGTATAGTGAGGTAAGTCTACAATCACTCCATTAATAGGAGCTTTGATTTGCATCTTCGCTAATTTAAGCTCGGCATTTTCCAAGTCATATTTTGCATTGGTTACTTTTACTTCGGTGTTTTTCATTTCACTGAGCGTAACACCTCCTTTTTCATAAAGGGCTTTTTGCTTGGTTTGCTCTTGTTGTGCAATTTCGTAGGCTAATTTTTTAGCGTCTATTGCAATGCCGTTTACATATTCAGGGTCTGATAATGTAGCAATAACTTGTCCTTCTTTTACACGATCACCTAGTTTAAACGTTTTTCCGGTCGAAGCATTTCTTTGAAGTTCGAAGATTCCGGCAATCTCTGATTTCAATTCAACTTCACCGTTAGACATGGCCGTTCCTGATGTGGTGATGTATTTACTGATCGGACTTTTGGTGAGTTCGATAACGGAAACCGGGGTTGCTATATCTCTGTAGTTGGGACGTGAATCGTTTTTACAAGAGGTGGATGCAAAGATAGATGCGACGATGCTACTGCAAAGTGCTATTTTATATGTGTGTATTGATGGTTTCATGGTATTATTTCTTTTTTGGTTGTGAGTAATTTGTAAGTGGTACGATTGATTGATTGTTGTCGAAGTCGTATAAGGTTTGAATTTTTAGATTTAATAATTCAATCTTATAATTGATTCGGGCTTGCGCTAACGTCATTTTCTTGTTTGATAGCTGTGTTTGAAATTGACTCATCTCCATACCGGTAAGATCTCCATTACGATAGCGCTCGGCATTGAGATCGTAGGTAAGCTGTGCGTTCTTTACATTTTGCTCGGCTATGTTGATTTGTCGTAAGTTATTTTCGAGATTACGATATGTTTTTCTGATATCAAGCTCAATCTTCTTCTCATCTTCAACTTTGTCGAGACGATTAATTAGGATTGCGGTTTCTTGAGCTTTTACGCGAGCCTTTTTTTCTCCCCAGTCGAAAATAGGGACAGTAAAGCTAACAGCAACACGAGGACTTTGAGTGGGTTGGTCGTATACTTTCCCTAAGTTTTTATTATCACCGGTAAGTCCGAACGATAAAGCGATATCGCCTTTAAACTCATTCAAGGATTTGGTCTTTATCATTTGAAAGTCGAGCTTCTCTGCTTCAATTTCACGTTCTCTAAGTTCGAGGCGGGTAGAGAGAGCATGGGTTATGGCTTTGTCGATATCAATCTTAACCGGTTCAACTTGTATTTCGGCAAATATGGATATCGCTTCATTCAGCTCCATGCCCAAGGTTTGTTTGAGTAAGTCTTTTGCATTTTCCAATGCAACGCGACGATCTTCTGTATTTGATTCGGCAGTAGCTAAATTCAGCTCTGCTTGAAATAATTCGTCACGAGCAGCAAGATCTGCTTCGACTTTATTCTTAATTACTTCAAAGTTTTTGCGGGCATCTTCCAATTCTTCGATACTGATGCCTAAATTACTTTGTGCCATGTATACGGCATAAAACTGATCGGTGATACGGCGTTCCATATCAAGGCGTTGTAATGCATAACTAATTGCTGCATTTTCGTAATCGAGCTCGATTTCTTTCAACTCCATCTTTCTGCGGTTGTAGGTAAAGATAGGTTGTGATAATTGAAGGTATAGATTGTTTCGGAATGCTCGGTTACTGTTGTCTGATCCATTTACGTCGGACTTGTTATCTTGCCATCCGAAACGATTCACTAAGGAGATAACCCCATCTGTAAATAAGATTGGTTGATCTACTTGGAAGGTTCCGGAAGTATTTAAGGTTTCATTGGTGTACCATTGAGATAATCGATTGTCAAAACTTCTATTCTTAGAATAGTCGATTGGATCTAATTTGAGTGAAAAGCGAGATTTTAAGGATGCTTTTTGTGCTACTAATGTTAGTTGGTATCGATCGAGGTTCATCGCCGACTTGCGCATGGTAGGACTGTTGTTCATAGCGATATCCAGTGCCTTATCCATTGTTAAAGCTGTTTGAGCAGATACTCCGCAGCTTATAATCCATGTTGCGAATATGAAAAATGACTTCTTCATCGAGATAGGTTATCTTTTTAGTTTATATACGTGTTTTATTTGTAGTAAAAGATTGAGCGTTAGTAACGCTTTACAAGTTTTACGGCATCGGCTGTGATGGCTCTTAATGCATAATCATTGTAAAGTCTTATTACTGCGGTGTCTTTTTCTATATAATAGGGGCCAAGGCTTTCCCAGCCGTCTTTTGCTCGTCGGATATCAAGGTAGGCATCTTCTATTTTATCACTTCCATCTATTGAGAAATGATACTCAGCCTTTACGTGTCTGTTCCAATTGATATCTTCGGTTTTTGATACGTAGTAGTAGATATCATACGTTCCGTGTTCTGGTATGGGTGCCTTCCATTCAGCATATACATTGCCTTTGCCTGATTTGACAGCATGCGCCGACATCTGCGTAGTTCCATAATACTGAGGACCGGTGGTTACAATCCACTCTTTGGGGGCATTCCAAAAAGAAAATCCGGAATACTTAGATTTACTTGTTTGCTTTTGTTCAAGCCACTGAGCCATTAAACCAACCGGTTCGGTCTCGGAGGTCGTGAATAGCGTTGGATCTTCGTTATCAATAATGATTTCATTTTCATTGATAATTGTAATCGAATTGATTGATCTTTGTCCTTCTTCTTTTGCTATCCTTTTTTCACGCGGAATTCGTCCTACTTTATGAGCGATCTCAAGAGGGATGTTTTTTGAGATAAATGTATTAAGAGTATATTTGTTGGGAGCAGATTCTGTTTGAAGAATACACTCTTTTGTCTCATGTGGGTTGAATTCTAAAATCTCTATTTTGGGCTCTGTATTGCTAAGTCCAATCGTTAACTGCGCCCAAGCATGATAGGGTGATCTGTTTTCAATTTGTATGGTGTGCTCATACACATCGGTTTCATCATTACGTACCTGTACGGTTTGAGGCTGAGGAAAAACAAATTCTCCATAGCGAATAGAATCTCCCCATTCGGGCAAGTATCCGATTAAGTCGCAGTTTGCTTTTTGTTGTATTGAGTCTAAAAATTCGGTAAAAGGGATATTTCGAAGTTTATTTCTTTCCAAGTAGGTGTATAATGAGTCTCGAAACGATTTTCGTGTCATGGCTTTCTCGCACAAGGAGAACAATTCTTGCGATTTTAACTTGATTGCTTTACGCATAAGGTTCGGAGATGCAGAACTGCTTAATATATCGCGAAGGGATTCGGATTGGAAGAGTATATTGGTTTCTTCTTCTTCACTGATTCCGTTAAATTGTCGTAGCCATTGATTATTGTTGTTCTCAAGAAGATAACTTTCTATGAGTCTATTAACGATATTCCAATCATCTGAAACAAAATTGAATTTGAAATTGAACAGTTGAGGATAAATGTAGTATTTGTTTTCATTTGATTTTACATCCATTTTACCTCGGCCGGTATAATTCCAATCGAATTTAGCTGATGGACTATCAAAAAGCCAGAAGAATTGAAGTAGAGACTGTACTCTTAATTCGTTATCTGTTTGTTTTTGATTACTCCATTGTTGCCAACGCTTGTTGTTTTCAAACATACCTTCTATGTTCATGCTATATTGAGAGAATCCCATTTCTTCAATAAATACGATCTCCGGTTGCATGCAGTCTTGCACACTGCTATATGTGCGGGGATAAGTGTAGAATTGAGCGGGTACTTCAACCAAAGAAAAGCGATGGAAAGGATAGGATAGCTTGTATGATGCTTCTATTCTATTTTTTTGTTCTTTGATGAGTGACGGAATTGTATCAGAGATAGAATCAGTTACACTTGTAAACTTATCATGCCCCTTGAAAGTGTATAAAGAGAAATCTATATTGTCAATCTTGGTTGTTCTTTTTTGATAATCTCCTATTGTAACTGATAAATTAGTGATGGGCTCATCTGTTTTGTAGATGAACTTATTGTTTGAAAAAGAGATAGAGTCTCCTTGTGTGATTGCATATAAATTAGGTAGCGCTTCTATTTCTGTTTTAAATTGACTGAAAACAGAGCGCATCCAGTTAGTTCCTTCCGTACTATACCCGGTGCCTGATCTAGGATACCAATATGATTCGGGTGTAAGTAGAAGGTAATTGTCATCGATAAATGCGTATTGTTTATCAAGATTGACGAAGTCCATTGATACAGTTTTCTCTAGCTCTTCTTTTTCAATATCAAGGTAACATATCGTTTGATCAATTGAGCCGGAGTAATTAAATGTCCATTCAACAGGAGCGTTGTTTTCAAGTGCATGATTGAGTTTTACAATGACGATTTGTTTCTTTCTTTCATAGTTGAGCTGCTCATTGTTTGCATCAGTTATTGATTCCAAACTTAAAGCAGGATTTAGAGAGAATACAAAAGAGTCAGCTTTGACTTCAGTGTGTCCGCTGATTGTAACACTCGCTTTTATTTGATCTGGTAATTGTTTGAGTTTGATGTCAAAACTGTCAACCTGAATTTCCGGAGAATTAATATATGCATTATTAAGCGCTAAATAATCGAGTCGATTTTGAGATTTAATATTGAATTGAGTTACATGTGTATACGCACAAAACAAGCCTGCTGTTATGAAAGCTCCAGAGATGATTGACCAGATATTTGCCTTTTGCTTCGAATTGGGTAGCCGTCCATATAATCTAATAGTAAGTGTAATAAAACCAATTCCCAAGAAAAGGTAAATGAAACGAAGTGTGTAGATCTCGTATAGATTGGAAAAGCCTATTATACTCGACTTCATCAGAGGTAATGCATACCCCATATAATCGAAAAGATAGTAGAATTTTTCTTGAATGTAGAAGGTTGATATGCAGATATAACCGAGTAATACAACAAACGTTATTGCTTGATTCTTGACAATAAGCATCAATGCAAATGATAATCCCATTATATATACTAATGTTGGGATTGATATGAGGAAGAAGTAGATTAGATATGCTCTAAAATCAATGCTTGCAGCACCGGATGTAAGCGTTATTATTGCAGTTTCTACTAATATAACAAGATTGAGGCCGAGAAAAAGCTTCATGTTGCCCCAAGTTTTCCCTAATACATATTCGGCGTTACTCAGCGGTCTTACATAAAAAACTTCTGATGTATCTAATTTTTTGTCTCGTTTTAGAAAATCAGAAGATAAGAATACCGCAATAATTGCCTGAAACATATTGAAGAATAATAAGCTTATATATGGTATATTGGATGGTATTGAAATGATGATCCAGGCTTTTGATTGTGCTACGATTCCGAAATTAATCAATCCGATAAATAGAATAGCAAGTGCTGCAAATATTCTGAAAAACCAACCTCGTAAGAGAAGTTTGCTTTCATATTTTGCAACTGTGTGTATGTTGGAAAAGAATGGCATGGTATTTTAATATAGTTTGTTTTATGGTTTGTCAATCATTGGTCCACAGGTCTAGCTTATTTTCCATAAAGTATACATAAGCATGTTCGAGATTTGGAGGATAGGGTTCTGCGTCGTATCCTTCGATGCTATCGGCAACGATCTGAAGTTCCCACTCATCGTCATTCGGAATTGTGGAAATAACAGGATATTTGTTTGTGATTGTATTAAAGTCTTTGTCCTTTACAACGACCCGCCATACTTTTCCGTTCGCATTCTCGAGCATGTCTTGCGGACTACCATTGAAAGAAACTTCTCCTTTATTAAGAAGTGCCATGTGGTTACATGTACTTGATATATCCCCAACAATATGGGTGGATAAAATGATAGTTGTATCTTGACCGCTAACTTTTGAGAGCAAGTTTCTAAAACGTATACGTTCTTCAGGGTCTAAACCTGTAGTGGGTTCATCTACAATGATAACTTTCGGATCATGTATGAGTGCTTGGGCGATACCAAGTCGTCTTTTCATACCACCAGAAAGTCGATTCGCATATCTGTTTCTTACATCATACAGCCCGACTGATTCTAACATTTTGTCTACAGCCTCTTTGCGTTGTTTACTCTGTGTAAATCCCGATAGTCTTGCTGCATAATCTAGAAACTCCCATGTTTTATATTGCGCAAAGAATCGAAAGTCTTGAGGAAGATATCCTAGTATTTTTCGCACTTCTTTGCGCTGCTTATTCATATCGTAGCCAAACATTTCAATGCTACCGGAAGTTGCTTCCATTTGTGCAACAAGAATACGCATTAATGTTGATTTTCCTGCACCGTTAGGTCCAAGTAATCCGAACATGCCTGGGGGAATAGTCAGATTTATGTTTTTCAACGCATGGTGTCCGTTGGGGTATATTTTATTTAGGTTTTTAATTATTATGCTCACTGTGTTTTATTCTTTGGTTAACAGATACATGTTTTGACAAATGTAATTAGTTTTTCGTATTAAATACGTATTTGTGTGATTTTTAGCAGTGAGTAGATTGAATTTGTTAATAAGTAGGCATAAAAAAACAGTGAAATGATCCCTTATGGATTAAATCACTGTAAAATAATTTGTCGATAATATGTCTGGTTTACTTTTTCGGAGTACCACGTCTTCCATGACGAAGCTCTTTCGCTTTCGGATTTTCTACAATCTCGTTTTTTTTCATGCGAGCCGACTCTAATAAGCGCTTATTGGTACGAGCCTCTGTAAAAGTCAAACCTGCACGCATAGCTTCTTTTCGTTTCTCTTTGTTCATATTGAACCAGTATTTAATGATTTAAAAAAGGCAGAATCGAAAATCGATCTGCCTTTTCTTTATTCTTATATGAGTTTGATTATTCCCACTCGATAGTTGCAGGTGGTTTCGAGCTGATATCATATACTACACGGTTTACACCACGTACTTTATTGATGATTTCGTTCGAAATTTTAGCAAGGAACTCATAAGGAAGGTGAGCCCAGTCTGCTGTCATAGCATCTGTTGAAGTAACCGCACGAAGAGCAACTGTATTTTCATATGTACGCTCATCACCCATTACACCTACAGATTTTACAGGAAGAAGGATTGTTCCAGCTTGCCATACTTGGTCATAAAGACCCCATTCGCGAAGACCACGGATATAAATATCATCAGCCTCTTGAAGGATGCGTACTTTTTCTTCTGTAACATCACCTAGGATACGGATACCAAGACCTGGACCAGGGAAAGGATGACGATCAATCAAATGAGGCATCATTCCAAGTTCACGACCTACGCGACGTACTTCATCTTTGAAAAGAAGACGAAGAGGTTCTACAAGTTTCAATTTCATGAAATCTGGAAGACCACCTACGTTATGGTGAGACTTGATAACAGTACCTGTAATAGAAAGTGATTCAATGATGTCAGGATAGATTGTGCCTTGACCTAACCATCTTGCACCGTCGATCTTTTTCGCTTCTTCGTCGAATACATCGATAAATCCTTTACCAATAATCTTACGTTTTTGCTCAGGATCTTTAACTCCTTCAAGTTCTTTATAGAAACGCTCTTTTGCATTAACGCCAATAACGTTAAGACCAAGGTGAGCGTAATCGTTTAATACGTTTTCGAACTCGTCTTTTCTCAATAAACCATGGTCTACGAAAATACAAGTAAGATTTTTACCGATAGCTTTATGAAGCAATACAGCAGTAACTGAAGAGTCAACACCACCAGAAAGGCCTAGGATTACTTTGTCATCTCCTAGTTGGTTCTTAAGTAGTTGTACTGTTTCGTCGATAAATGAAGCAGGAGTCCAATCACGTTTCATTCCGCAAATGTCAAGGAAGTTTCCAAGCATTTGTGTTCCGTCTGTTGAGTGGAATACTTCCGGGTGGAATTGAACACCCCAAGTTTGTTCACCTTCTACCTGATAAGCAGCAGCCTTTACATCATTTGTGCTAGCGATAATTTCAAAGTTAGATGGTAATACAGTGATTGTGTCACCATGCGACATCCATACTTGAGAACCTTCCTCGATTCCGTTAAGAAGAGGGTTTTGGCTGTTTACAAACGATAGATTTGCTCTACCATATTCTCTCGAATTGCTCGATTCAACATTACCACCTGATGTGTAAGCAAGGAATTGAGCACCGTAACAAATACCTAACAAAGGGAATTTGTTTCTGATTTGAGAAAGATCTGCTTTAAAAGCACTTTCGTCGTACACAGAGTAAGGGCTTCCCGAAAGGATTACCCCCTTGATACCAGTAGTATCTTCAGGAAACTTATTGTAAGGAAGAATTTCGCAATAAGTATTCATCTCTCTGACTCTTCTACCAATAAGTTGAGTAGTTTGTGAGCCGAAATCAAGGATAATAATTTTCTCGTGCATGAAATGTAACGTTTAATTCTGTATGCAAAGATACAAATAATTTTCCACTTCTTTGCAGGTGGATAAAGTGCTTTTGTGAATGAACCTTCAATTATGACTAAACAATGTTATACTATACCAGAAACTGAAAGAAATCAGGACGGTCATTCAAATATTCGAAGGTGATTCCTTGCTCTTTCATGCGTTCAATTAATGGTTGAAGATCTTTTTGATTACAAAGTTCAATACCGATAAGTGCCGGCCCTTTTTCTCCGTATGTTTTGCGCTTGTATTCAAAATGAGCAATATCATCATTCGGTCCTAGAACCTTTTCCAAAAATTCACGAAGTGCGCCTGCTCTTTG
>DLYT01000116.1:0-6054 GCA_003447595.1 Porphyromonadaceae bacterium | reverse complement strand
GTGATATCATTATTGCTTCCGCTAATTACGCAAACAACGTTTTTTCCCTCGATTTTATCTTTGTATATATTCAGACCTGCAACAGAAACAGCTCCAGCCGGTTCAACTACAATTGCACTTTGGTTGTATAACTTAAGAATTTCTCCGCAGATAAGTCCTTCGGGAACAATAATAATATCGTCCAATAAATTTCTACAGATTTCAAAGTTGAGATTTCCAACTTTACGAACAGCGACACCATCGGCAAATGTGTCAATCCGTTTTAGTTCAGTGACTTCTCCTCTGTCTATAGAAGCTTTCATGCTAGCTGCTCCGGAAGGTTCTACTCCTATTATTTTTGTATTAGGACTTAACATCTTGAATACACTTGCAACGCCAGAAGCTAATCCTCCTCCTCCAATTGGAACAAATAAATAATCGATAGGAGCTTTAGTGTCTTCAAGGATATCTAATGCAACAGTCGCTTGTCCTTCAATTACTTTTTCATCATTGAAAGGATGGATAAATGTCATTTTGTTGTTTTCGCAAAACTTTACGGCTTCATTATATGCATCATCAAAAGTGTCTCCAGTAAGAATGACTTCAACATTTTCTTTGCCGAACATTTTTACTTGATCACGTTTTTGTTGAGGTGTAGGATTAGGCATAAAAATAACCCCTCGGATATCAAGGGCTTTGCAAGCATATGCTACACCTTGAGCATGGTTTCCGGCACTTGCACAGACTACACCATTAGAGCGTTGCTCATTTGAAAGAGAAGTGATTTTATTATAAGCTCCGCGGATTTTGTATGAGCGGACTTCTTGTAGATCTTCGCGTTTAAGAGATATGTTGGCGTTGTAACGGTTCGATAAAGAGGCGTTTCTCGACAGTGGTGTGCGATATACTACCCTCATAATGCGTTGCTGAGCAAGCATTATATCTTGTAATTGCGGTGAGTACATATTCAATTTATTGTGTTAGCGGTATATAAAAACAGTCAAATGTAACTTTATTTTTTTATTAATTGCATTTTGATTATTAATAATAGCGTTATTCACTCTTTTAGTTCATAGAAGTAAGCGTTTGGTTTCATTATGAATTGAAGTTAAGTTATTCGTTCAATCAATTAGTAAACTATTGGTATATTGCTCTTGCTAAGAGTCTTTGATTATTTCTTGTGTATAGAGATAAATAATTTATATTTGAATCTGAAAGAATACATCTATAAAGTTTCGTTAACGAGTGAACTAATCTTTGAGTTGTATAGTTTATTGTATGTATAAACGAATATAACTAATGTAAGGAGAAAGTATTATGAAAAATGTAGACTCTAAATTGTTATTAGGATTAGTTGTTGGTGCTGCTGTAGGTGCAGCTGTAGGTTATCTTGTTGCAACAGATAAAAAAGATCGTATTCTTGACGAACTAGAAGGTGTTGTAAACAAAGTGAAAGACAGTGTAAAAGGTGCTATTCATAAAAATTGTCCAAGTTGTGACAGTGTTGAAACTCCTGCTGTAGACGAATAACAATCAAATGGATCAAGAAACAAAACAAGTATTTGACACGCTTAAATCCGATTTGTCGGTTTATGTAAGCGGTAAAGTTGAATTACTGAAATTAGAAGTGTACGAGAGAATAGGGAAAATGATTTCTGTTTTCTCGTATGCTTTGATTATGATTTTTCTCGTATTTTTCGCAATGCTATCACTGTTTATGTCTCTGGGATTTTATTTTGGAGGCCTAATTGGTAGTATGGGGGGCGGATTTGCAATTACATTTGCGTTATATTTATTAATAATCGCTCTGTTTTACAAACTGCGCAACAAATTCAAGACGAAAGTACTAAACGAAGTAATTACTACTTTTTTAACGAATGAAGATGAAATCAACCGAGAAGACAAAGACACAACTCTCAGCCATGGAGATGCTGATTCAAAGGAAGCAGGAGTTAACGATTCAGAACCTGCAGACACAAGAACGTCTCGTTGAGCAACTCGAGTATGTACAACGACATGCTGTAGGGATTGCTTTTGATATGCTGAAGTCTTCATTTGTTCATTCTGTGAAGCGCTCTGCTCTTATATCAAAAAGTAAACACGATGCAGTCAAAGCAGAGCAGAAACTCAATAGTGAAGGATTGGATATTAAACAGATGTTTAATAATTATTGGCCTTTTGCTTGGGATATTGCGAAACCGGTCTTGCTCGGATGGATTGTAAGACGGGGTCGACGTTTTGTTTCTAAATTTTTGCATTAGTTGTTGTTTTCCTTTCAAAATGTTATTACAGAACTTGTCTACAATAAGAGGATTCTAAAAGGCAACCCATGCGTTATAAGCACATTGATACCTACCTGTAAAAGCAAACAAAAAAGCGGATCTTAATTTTTGTTATTGCTTTGGTTATTTCTTCCATACTTGTAAAGTAAGATTGGAAAATCATTTTAATTTTGCAGTGTCAGAACGATAAAAAGAAGATATTGGTGATATTCATTATCAAATACTTTTTTTTGTTTTGATATAACGCCTAAACTTCGTAAGTTTGTGCGAATTTTTAAAAACCCATAAAAAAGTTTTTTACAATGATTAAAGTAGGTATTAACGGTTTCGGCCGTATCGGACGTTTGGTTTTCCGTGCTGCACAAGAAAGAAATGACATCCAAATCGTAGGTATCAACGACTTGATCGACGTTGAATACATGGCTTACATGTTGAAATATGACACTGTACACGGTCGTTTTAACGGTACTGTAGATGTTAAAGACGGTCAGTTGGTTGTTAACGGTAACGCTATCCGTGTAACTGCAGAAAGAAACCCAGCAGACTTGAAATGGGATGCTATCGGTGCTGACTATGTAGTTGAATCAACAGGTCTTTTCCTTACAAAAGAAACTGCTGCTAAACACATCGAAGCTGGTGCTAAATATGTAGTTATGTCAGCTCCATCAAAAGACGATACTCCAATGTTCGTTTGCGGTGTGAACCTAGACGCTTATACTGGTCAAACTATCGTATCTAACGCATCTTGTACTACTAACTGTTTGGCTCCTATCGCTAAAGTTATCAACGACAAGTTCGGTATGATCGAAGGTCTTATGACAACAGTTCACGCTACAACTAACACTCAAAAAACTGTTGATGCTCCGTCTGCAAAAGACTGGAGAGGTGGTCGTGCTGCTGCTGGTAACATCATCCCTTCTTCTACAGGTGCTGCTAAAGCTGTAGGTAAAGTAATTCCTGCATTGAACGGTAAACTTACAGGTATGGCATTCCGCGTTCCAACTTTGGACGTATCTGTAGTTGACTTGACTTGCCGTATCGAGAAAGCTGCTTCATACGCAGAAATCTGTGCAGCAATGAAAGAAGCTTCAGAAAAAGAATTGAAAGGCGTACTTGGTTACACTGAAGACGAAGTTGTATCAAGCGACTTTATCGGTGAAAAATGTACTTCTGTATTCGATGCTAAAGCTGGTATCTCATTGTCTCCAAACTTCGTTAAAGTTGTATCTTGGTATGACAACGAAATTGGTTACTCAAACAAAGTTCTTGACCTAGTTGCTCACATGAACTCTGTAAACGCTTAATCTTATTCAAGAATATAAGCTTCAAAAGGCTGCCTCGTAAGAGGCAGCCTTTTCTTTTTTAGACGATTTAAATAAACTAACTAGGATATTTTCAATATAAAAGCTTCTCACCTCCGCAAGAGTCTTTCGAATCAGCCACTAACATTCTTATTTTGATGTTTTTTTATATTTAGATCGAGATAATAAATAGAAAATTAATCATTATATCTCTATTATTAATAAATTGCACACTTATTTGTATGAAGACGTAATCTATTATTAAGAAAACATTTAAAGACCATGCAGGAAAGACATACAGATCGATTCGCTTATTTCACAGAGTTAGCAAATACATCAAGAGAATTCTATCTCGATTATCTTCAACCTTTTTTTGAAGTAAAAAAGGGAATGAATATTCTTGAAGTTGGATGTGGGGAAGGAGGGAATCTTTTACCCTTTGCCGAGAACGGTTGTGTTGTGAAAGGCATTGATGCCTGTAGCGATCGTATTGAGCAAGCTAAAGAATACTTCTCGTTGGCACAGCAGCCCGGTACTTTTGAATGCATCAACTTTTTTGATATGAAAATACCCGATGAAGCAAATAAGTTTGACTTAGTTTTGATTCATGATGTGATAGAACATATTGACGATAAAGAGACCTTTATATCCAAGGTTAAGGAGTATACAAAGAAAGACGGAATCATATTTTGGGGATTTCCAGCCTGGCAAATGCCTTTTGGAGGACATCAGCAGATTTGTGCCGGTAAAATTTCTAAGCTACCTTTTATTCATTTGTTGCCCATGTCATTATATCGTAAGCTTCTACAAACAATGGGGGAAAGTGAAGATTGTATCTCAGAACTTCAGAGTATAAAAAAGTGTGCTTTGACGATTGAGAATTTTGAGAACCTAATCGAACAAAACGGTTATAATCTACTACATCGTAAGTTATGGTTCATTAATCCTCACTACAAACAAAAGTTCAACTTAACACCTATTGAACTGCCCGGTTTATTCTCGAATATAAAATACTTTCGCAACTTCTTCAGTACAGCTTGTTTCTATGTAACTCAGCGATAACAAAAATGAGCATAAAATAGAGACTCATATAATTAACAAGAAGAATTGGATAATTAAATACTTCATATTACATTGTATCGCCTTAATCAAAGACGTTTGATTAAGGCGATATTATTATCTAATACATAAGTATATGAAAAAGCACTATTGTCTGGCACTTTATTTGTTATTGAGTCCATTATCGACTTTTGGTCAACAAGCAATCTGGGACAAACCTGCCGTAGTATCCCCCGAAGTATCATCAGATCAACGAGTAACGTTCCGTATTTTTGCCCCAAATGCAAAGAAGGTAGAGTTGAATGGCGATTTCCTTCCCGAGAAAGTAATACAAACCTCGTTTGGAGAGATGTCTGTACCTGCACCAGTTACAATGCTACAACGTAATGATGGGATTTGGGAATACACAACAGCCGTATTACCATCCGAACTCTACAACTACTCCTTTAATATTGATGATATGCGTACAACGGATCCGTCGAATGTATTTACCATACGCGATGTAAGTACCATTTCAAACTACTTTCTTATAGCAGGAGGCAAAGGAGATATATATTCGGTAAATGATGTGCCGCATGGTAGCGTTTCCCGAGTTTGGTACGATAGTCCAACCCTAGGAATGAAGCGACGAATGACCGTATATACCCCACCTGGCTACGAACAATCTTCACAAGAATATCCGGTTCTATATTTACTACATGGCATGGGTGGAGACGAAGAGGCTTGGGTGGCTTTGGGTAGAACCGCACAAATACTGGATAATCTGATTGCTTCAGGAGAGGCAAAACCAATGATTGTCGTAATGACTAATGGTAATGCGGCGCAAGAAGCGGCACCAGGTGAAGCGCAAGGAGGCCTCAGAAAACCCGAAACGATGCTTCCAAAAACTATGGACGGAACATTTGAAGGATCGTTTCAGGATGTAGTTTCATTCATAGATTCTAATTATCAAACACAAAAGACCAAATCGGGAAGAGCAATTGCCGGACTTTCGATGGGAGGTTTTCACTCCCTTCACATATCGAAAACATATCCGGATCTGTTCGACTATGTAGGTTTGTTTTCTGCAGCAATACTTCCTTCACGAGGAGCCTCGTCTCCACTATACGAAAACACGGAGCAGAAACTAAAAGAACAGTTTGCCAAGCAACCAAAACTTTATTGGATAGCGATTGGGCAGACCGATTTCCTCTACAATGCAAACGTTGACTTTCGTAAAATACTAGACGAAAACAAATATCCATACACTTATGTAGAAACCGGCGGTGGACATACGTGGCGCAATTGGCGTGATTATCTTTCCCGGTTTAGCGTGTTGCTATTTAAGTAGAATTCATCAGTATAAAAAACGTTTCATGTATTCTTGATTTACAAAATACACGAATGTCGTTTTCAAACCTAGTAAAGGAGGAATCGTTCCATCGGCATCAAAC
>DLYT01000169.1 GCA_003447595.1 Porphyromonadaceae bacterium | reverse complement strand
ATTAATGCCCAAACGATAGAAATAATAAGAGCAATCGTTGAATTATGAGAAGCGAAAACCTTTGCTTCATCGTTTCTTTTGGCTCCGATTGCCTGAGCCACTGTAACCTCCGAACCCACTTTTGTCAGTAGTGATATCGATGAGGTAAACCAGATTAAAATACTCACTGCTCCCACGGCAGCGACAGATTTGCTACCAAGACGACCTAGCCAGGCCATGTCGGTAAGGTTGTAGGCCATTTGAACAAATGAGGTGGCCATAATAGGCAAAGCTAAATTTAAGAGTTGTTTTAGAATAGGGCCTTGCGTTAAGTTTTTTACTCCTTGCATTACGATTTAATTTTTTGGACGACAAAGGTACACTTTAATCATCGGAAACGAGTTCATTTTTCGTAGTAGTAATTGTAAATAATAATGAACTCTGATTAAATTGATTTATCTTTACATCGACTAACCGAATAAATACAAGCTTATTGACATGAAGAAAATTATGTTGAGCTGCTTTATGCTTTTGTCTGTACTGATGGCAAAAGCACAAGAGCAACCCGAATGGCAGTCGCAATACGCGATTGGAAAGAACAAGATTGCGCCGCATGCTTATGTGTGGCCTTATGCAGACGCTAACAAAGTAATTGAACGAGAACACACTACTTCTCCTTACTATCAAAGTTTGAACGGGCCGTGGAAGTTTCATTGGGTAAAAAACCCGGCAACTCGTCCCGTAGATTTCTACAAACCGGAGTATTTTGTGGGTAACTGGGCCGATATTCAGGTTCCGGGCAACTGGGAACGTCAAGGATACGGTACTGCTATTTATGTAAATGAAGACTACGAGTTTGGAAAAGGGAATCCTCCTTTTGTTCCTGTTGAAGAGAATGAGGTAGGTTCGTACCGTCGTACGTTTACAATTCCGGCAGATTGGAAAGATCGTCGCGTTGTATTGTGCTTCGAAGGAGTTATCTCTTTCTATTATGTGTGGGTAAACGGAGAATTGCTTGGTTACAATCAAGGTTCTAAAACCGCAGCAGAATGGGATATCACCGACAAATTGAAAGACGGTGAAAATACAGTAGCATTGGAAGTGTACCGTTGGAGCGCAGGTTCGTATCTGGAGTGTCAAGACTTTTGGCGCTTGAGTGGTATCGAACGCGACGTGTATTTGTATAGTACGCCAAAACAATACATTGCTGACTTCAAAGTAAACTCAACGTTGGATAAAGAAACCTATTCGGTAGGAGAGTTTGCATTGGAAACTACAGTAGAAGGTCCTCAAAAAGGGATGACTTCTGTTTCGTATCAATTATTGGATGATGCAAAGAATGTAGTGGCTGAACAAACCATTCCAATCCGATCACGTGGACTTTCTAATTGTATTGTTTTTGATAACAAAACCTTAGAAACGGTGAAACCTTGGAGTGCGGAATCTCCGAATTTATATTCGTTGGTAGTAACACTCAAAGATGAAGCCGGAAACGCCATGCATACGACCGGTGGTCAGGTTGGCTTCAAAACCAGCGAAGTAAAAGACGGTCAGTTTATGGTAAATGGTGTTCCTGTCCTTATCAAAGGAACCAACCGTCACGAGCATTCGCAAAAAGGACGTACGGTTTCTAAAGATTTGATGATTAAAGATATTGAGTTGATGAAACAGCACAATATCAATACGGTACGTAACTCGCACTATCCTACCCATCCATTGTGGTATGAATTGTGTAACCAATATGGTTTGTATGTAATCGACGAGGCAAATGTAGAGTCACATGGTATGGGCTATGGACCTAAGTCTCTTGCAAAAGATACAACTTGGCTTTCTGCTCATATGGACAGAACGCAACGTATGTATGAACGCTCGAAGAATCATCCGTCTATCATTATTTGGTCGTTGGGTAACGAAGCCGGTGGCGGTGTAAACTTCGAGAATACGTACAAATGGTTGAAATCGGTAGAAGCAAATCGTCCGGTACAATACGAACGTGCAGAGAAAAACTTCTATACAGATATCTACTGTCCGATGTATCGCTCAATTGACGCGATCAAGGATTATGTAAAAGAACAACAAACACGTCCGATCATTTTGTGTGAATACGTACACGCAATGGGTAACAGTGTGGGCGGATTACAAGATTATTGGAATGTGTTTGAAGCTGAGCCGCAAGCACAAGGCGGATGTGTATGGGATTGGGTAGACCAATCGTTCCGCGAAATTGACGGTAACGGCAAATGGTTCTGGACATACGGTGGTGACTATGGTCCGAAAGGAACTCCAAGCTTTGGCAACTTCTGTTGCAACGGCTTGATTACTGCCGATCGTAAAGCTCAACCGCACTTGCTTGAAGTAAAGAAAGTATACCAATACATCAAAGCGAAACAACTTGATTCGAAATCGGGCAAGGTGGAAGTGAAAAACTGGTATGACTTTACCAACTTGAATGCTTACAACCTAAACTGGGAAGTTGTTGGTGATAACGGCGCTGTGATTGCTTCGGGTATTGAAACAGTAGACTGTGCTCCGCAACAAACTGTTGTGATCAATCCGGCAAAGGGTGTGAAAATACCTTCGAATGTGAAAGAGGCTTTCTTGAATTTGAGCTGGACTCCAAAGCAAGCAACTCCGTTTATTTCTACTTCTCATGAAGTTGCGTACGATCAGTTTGCGTTGAAAACAAACAAATCAACCGCGATGAAGAGCGGAAAGAATGCAGGTTCTTCATTGAAAGTTGCAGATAAAACTATTTCGAACGATATCGTATCGGCTCGCTTCAACGAGACAACTGGTGCATTGGAATCGTTTGTTTTTGCAGGTGAAGAGTTGTTGTCTTCTCCATTGGTGGTGAATATGTATCGTCCGTTTACCGACAACGATGGTCGTGATGGTAAAGGGGTACGTGCATGGAGAGCTGCCGGACTAGACTCTCTTTCTCAAAAGTTGATTTCTTTCAAAAGTGCAAAACAAGGTAACGGTGCAGTTATTAACACCGAAGTTGCATTTATCAACAACAAAGCACAAAACGTAGC